>JAGRNC010000313.1 GCA_020440935.1 Leptospiraceae bacterium
TGTTTGGTTCGTTATGATGGGAACGGTGGCCCGCGATGAGGATCGAGTCCGATCGCTCATGCTGGAGCAAGAAAAGCCTTAGCCATAATTGACCGTAGAAACCCTGCAGAGGTGCGAGCCGGTGTTATTCGGGAATTTCTTGCCGCAGATGCGCGCTATGCCAGAATTCGTCCATGGCCGAGGCGACTCCAATACTTGACTCCGAAACAATTGAAAAGCTACGTTCGCTCAACCAGCCAGGCAAGAAGGATCTGGTAGAAGAACTGGCGGAGCTTTTTTTCAAGGACTCGCCCGCGTTGATCGAACGGACCCAGTCAGAAATCCAGCAGCAGTCTTTCGAAGAAGTGTACAAAGCGGTGCATCGACTGAAGGGCTCGGCATTGTATCTGGGTGGATCCGAATTGGGCGGTCTGTGCCAGAAGATGATGGCCGCAGCTAAAGAAGAGGATCTGGGCTCGTTGCAGTCCATGGGGCCAGAACTGCAGGCGGCCTACCAGCGATTAAAAGCGGCCCTGGAAGGCCAAATCGGCCATTCCTGACGATGGGTTATAGTCCCACCGAGCTTGCCGGATCGTCCAGATTGACGCGCTGCAGTTTGTTTTCCTGCACCAGCGGAAGTTCCATCTGCACGGTAACGCGTACCTGACCACCTTTGTCCAGATCCATATGATCCATTACATTGAATGCGCTGATGCGGCCACCGTGGCGACGAACTACCTTGTCGGCATAAGTTAATCCCAGTCCGTAGTCCATGCTTCCAAATCGTTCGTCGACAGTCTTTGCGATTCGAAAGAACGGCTCAAAGATGGCTGTTTCCAGTTCTTCCGGAATGCCCGTTATGCCGTCCACCGATACTGGCTCGCTTACAACCGAAATCTCCAGGGTTTCCGACAATGGCTTAAATAGGACGAGTATGGAACTACGGGCACGGGAAAACTTCATAGCGTTGAGCAATAGTTCGCGCATGGCCGGAAATAACAGGTCCTGCTCGAGAAGAACATACCGGGGGTCTTCCTCTTTTCCGCCGGCGCTGAGCACCAGCGTGTGACCGTTGATCTTTGCCGTGGTTTGCATGGAATCCATCATTTCCTGGACATCGTCATACAGATCATTTACGGAAAGCGGAGTTAGATTTGTTTTTGATTTTAAGGCACGATTAATATCTTGAAAGCGGTCGATGGCCTGAACCGAGCTTTCTGCATTTTCCCGAAGCAATTCCACCAGGCTTGCCGGAATAAGTAGGCCCTCCTCCTTTCTCTGTCCCAGCATCTCCAGATCCCGGACCATACTTACAAGCATTCCAAAGCCTTTGCCCTGAGAAACAATGGTATGTAGATTGGAAAAAAGTGTCTGATCAAATCGGTCCGCGTTGCGGAAAATGAGCGTCTCTTTCCAGAGATTCCAGCTCAGCTGCTTGCGGATGCGCACTTCGCGTTCCTTTTCCAGGTCGCGTTGCATCTTTCGCAACTCGTATACTTCAAAGGCCTTTTCCAGTCTGTACTGTAGATCAGACTCGTTCACTGGCTTGATTAGATAATCGTACACGCCCAGTTTCATCGTGTCCACCACCTGCTGGGCATCCTTTTCTACGGTGTGCACCAGGATGATGGGTTTGGATGGATGATCATTTAGCTTTTCGATCAAATCCTGTCCATTGCCTTCCGGAAGATGCAAATCGACGATTACCACCGGAACGCTGTCCTCTTCGAAGGCCTGTAGAGCCGCATCTACTGTGCTCGTTACGCGGCAGGCATATTGATTCTTTTCGAGGGTGGCTTCCATGATGCGTGCTACCACTGGATCATCCTCAACGATCAGCACTCGACCGATCTGAATTGCGCGCTTCTCTACTGCCATCTGCATTATACCTATGGGACGTATAGATTCCTTTTCAGATGAAAAAAGAATCGGAGGGACTAATGAGAAACGTTGGAATGGCCGGGCTTTCCGGGACAACCAGGAAAAGGAAGTCGCCGGAAAAAATCTGTCCAGGCCGATGCCTCCGCACGGGGAGCGCCATTTATCGAAAGATTAATACTGGGAAAGTAGGGCTTGCGAACGAGCTTTCTTTTCCATGGCCCGAAACAGCCAGTAGCCGCCCACAGTAAAAACAACGCAGATGAAAGCAAAGAATACAATCTCAGAAATCGGGAGGTTGCCCTTCTCCGGCATCAGTACTTTTCGAAGCAACGTCATACCTCGGGTCAGAGGAAATAGATCATAGACGATGGCGCTCCACGAGCCTTCGGCCATTGCGTCGCGGTTTTGCCAGAACAGCCCCAGAAATGCAAAGTTGATGATTTGAAAGAAGAAACCTACTCGCTTGAAGATTAAGGTTAGTCCGGCAAATACGTAGGCTACTCCGTAGACACCGAATGCAGTGACGGAAAGGATAAGGATTGCCTCGGGGATACGCGCAGGATCGATTCCAGTTTGGGGAATACTCAGGAAATAAGCGCCGAGCAGCAAGAAGAAGCTCAGAATCTGTCGTGGCTGCTGCGAGATTCCACGGGCCAGTAGCACCCCCGCCAGCGAGTGCCCGGAAATGCTTAGCTGCTCCAGCGTTCCAGTCTGGCTTTCATTTTGAATTTGTCCCGACCAGCCCATCTGTGTGGCCAGAACAAATTGCATTAAACAGTAGCCCAGGATCATTGTTTCTCGGTCTATGGGGCTGTCCTTGCCCGAAAGCCCCTGTCCCGATGGCATGAGCTGCGAAAGGCCGAGCAATATGGCCATCAAAATCAGATACATAAAAAACAGGAAGGACAGAATCTCCAGCGGATAGCGATACATGAATAGCAAATCTCGCTTGAACTCCGCTTTAACAATCAGCCCAAATTCTTTCAGCATCTTCATAATTAATCCCTGTTTACCGTTCATTCAAATGTTTCATTCTGCGCGTAAGGGTCGGTTCCTTTGGTTGCTCAGGAAGCGCCGCGATCGGGCCGGAGCACCCGGAGGAAAATTTCCTCAAGCTCGTCGGTAACCCGATGAAGCGATAGCAATTCCAACTTCTTGTTTTTCGATTGCTCGCCAGCAAGGTACCGTAATAGTCCTGATACTCCCTTTGCATCTTTCAAATCGATTTCGTATAGATCTACATCGCCCTGTCGCTGCACCAGCGTCAGCCCATGGGCTTTTTTCCATTTATCTGCCCATTTCAATCGGCCTTTCAGACGAAGCCGATAAATATGACTTTGAAAAATGGCGCGTAGTTCAGGAAGAGTACCCTCTTGAATTAGCTTTCCATGGTTAATGATTCCCACCCGGTCCGCGATTTCTTCTACTAGATCCATCTGGTGCGTAGTCAGCAAAATGGTTCGCCCTTCTTCGCGAGCCAGACGCAAAATCATATCTTTGATCTTCCTACCACTCTCCACATCCAGGCCTAACGTTGGCTCATCAAGCAGTAGCACTTCCGGGTCAGTGATTAAAGCTGCAGCGAGGGCAAGCTTCTGCAGCATTCCGCGAGACAGGTGCTGCGATTGATTTTTCTTTTTTGCATCGATGTTTAGTTCGCGCAGCAGGGCTGGAGCCTTCTCTTTTACGAGCCTGGAAGGCACTCCCCGCAGATTTGCAAAATAATGAAGATTCTCTAAGGGCGTAAGCCGCCAGTATACATTTCTGGTTCCTTCCAGAATAGCGCTCAATCGCTGGTAGCTGGGCCCGCTGCTATTTTTTCCTGCGATTTTGATTTCTCCGGATGTGGGAAGTACAAGCCCGGCAATCATCTTAATCGTTGTGGATTTTCCGGCGCCGTTGGGGCCGAGGAGCGAATAGATTTCTCCCGGCTTGATCTGAAAGCTAATATCATCCACGGCAAGTAAGGGAGGCTTTGTGGTGAAACGTTTACTGTAGACCTTTCTAAGATTCCTGACTTCCAGACTCATATGATTCCTTCTTCTCTATTGCCAAATAGCAGGACCGCTCCGGCTTCCAGCGTTATATTCCTGTCTCGCATATCCATTATC
>JAGRNC010000314.1 GCA_020440935.1 Leptospiraceae bacterium
ACAGGCATCCTTTCGCTACTATCCAGTGGACATTTCTTCGGGGGTAATGTCGCCTTTACAGGATAATCTGGCCGATCTGGACCTGGATTTCCACGGAATTGTGGGGGATTATGAAGCAGGACTTCGCTATTTGCAGGGCCGCGAAGAGAGGCATGTTGTTCTATTTCTGGGATCCAGTATTGGAAATTTCTCGGTGGCGGAGTCCCTGGACTTTTTGCGCATGCTTCGAATGAGCTTGAATGAAGGCGATCTATTTCTCATCGGTTTTGACATGGTGAAGGATCCATCGGTATTGATTCCGGCCTATAGCGACAGGCAGGGCGTAACGGCGCAGTTCAATCTCAATCTATTGCATCGGATGAATCGGGAGCTGGGCGCCGATATTGATGTGGGTCAATTCTTTCACCATGCAGCGTTCAATCCCAGGACGCATGCCATGGAAAGCTACCTCATCGCCCACCAGCCTGTGGAATTCTGCCTTAAGGATCCATTCTCAAGAGTAGAGGTAACCGTTTCAATGGATGCTTTCGATTGCATTCAAACGGAGACCAGCCAGAAATACACTCATTCCGACCTCGAATTTCTGTGCCGTGGCGCGGGCTTCCGAAGTCTGAAAACGTTTACGGATGCACAGAATTATTTCTATGATTGCCTGTGGATTGCAGATGCTCCGCAAATTCCATGAGGATCATTGCTGTTGCGCCCCAGATAATGCGATCGTCCAATTTGAATCCTGGGGACTGAAAATCTTTGCCGCGGTATTGAAAGTCAAAGATGGTACGGTAGCCAGGATCGCGTAAACGATTCAAATCATAGAGTAGCACTTCGTCCACTTCTGCCGGATCCGGTCGAAAATCCAGGGGGCCTTCGTACCAACCCACGTAGGGATATACAGCAAAACCGCTGACTGGAATATACAAAGGCGAGAGGGCACCCAAAAGCTGAATTCTGCTCGAATCCAGACCGATCTCTTCTTCTGTTTCCCGTAGAGCTGTGGTTGATAGTTCTTCGCCAGGTTCGCGCTTCCCGCCGGGCAGACTTATCTGGCCTGCATGGGCTCCGCCTTCGCGATGGGGCCGCTGGATCAGCGGAAACAGCCCCGCATCGCCAGGAAACATGGTAATCAATACAGCCGCCTCCGCTGCCCCGGGCGGAATGATCATCGTATCCGGACTTCTACGGCTCATCTTCTCATGTGCGCGGTGGCCGGGAAGAGGTAACTGCAGAGTGTATGCAATCCAATCGGGATCGATGGGTATGGGGGGAGGGCTGGAGTTCATTTGCTTTATCCAATAAGCGACGCAATGTTCATCTGGGCCACGCTTTTTAGACCGACCATTTACACGGCTTCCGGAACTTCTCGGCAGCCGATCGAAGGGCAATTTTGGAGGAGGCTTAGAATTTTGCCTTGCATCCAAGGGACGGGGCTGACAATTTTCTGTCATGAGTCAGTACAAACCTGTAAAAAAGACCAGCTTCCTGGAAGCAGTGGCAGCCTGCATCCAGCACGAAAAGAAAGTATTTGAATTTTACCTGAGAAACAGCGAGTCGCTGCAAGATGGATCGGTAAAGGAAATCTTCCAGCAGCTTGCGGAAGATGCGGACGATCACATCAAGATGGTGTCCGATCTTTACACGCAGATCAAAGGCGGCGAAGTGTTGCCCAATCTGAAGATGGCGTCGCAGGTGCAGAACCTCAACAGTAGCTCCATCCAGAAATTGATGACAAAATTGGATCGCAATACCGAAGCCGATGCAGGCGGCGATGAACTAAAGGCGCTTGCGCTGGCCACCAGAGAGCATGAAGATGCTGCGGAGTTTTTCGAGAAGATGAAGGAAAAATTTGAGGATCCAAATGCCAAATTCCTGTTTGCCCAGATGGAAAGCTTTCAAAGCGAATGTCGCATGCTTCTGGAATCCTACAGCGCTTATCTTTCTCAGGGAACTCCATATAGCCAGCCGTCGGGTTACTGGGACATGGAGCCCTAGTATAGGAGCAAACGAATAGAACGGAATTCGAAATGAGCATGATTCGGCACCGTATAGGCCAACCCGGAAATTCGGGCAAAGAGGCGCGGCGAATCGGAGCAGTCATCGTAAGACTGACGGCTCCACTCATTTTCGTTTTCTCGCTGAATTGTACCGGATTTGCCTTTAAGACTTTCTATCGTAATTTAGATACTCTGGTGGAATCCCGGGTGCACAGCTATGTAGCGCTCACCGATGAGCAAGAGGATTTCATCGACGGTCGCATTGCTACCCATTATCGCTGGCATCGCTACACGGAGCTTCCCAACTATGCTGCAGTATTTCAGGAATTTGCTACTAGAATTGATCGCGGACTCAAACGCGACGATCTGAATTACGCCTATAGCAAGATGAAGTTGTTTCGGACGCGGGTAGCGTATCGAGTCTATCCGGATGCTCTGGAACTTCTGCGCAATTTTAGCTCCGCGCAGGTAGATAAACAGGAAAAGCTAATTCAAGAGTACAATGTAGATCTTGCCGAAACGGTGGCACTTTCTCCGGCCGAGAGGTTTGAGAAGCGCCTTAAGTCCAATCGTGAATTCTTCGAGTTTTTTCTGGGCGATTTATCGGCCACGCAGAATCAGCGAATCAGTAGCTATACGCAGCAAAGCGAGGACAATGTTTCTCAGTATCTGGCCTACCGCCGCATTGTCCAGACTCGCTTGCTTTCCTTGCTGCGGCGAGGGCCGGAAGGCCATGATGATCTTCAATCGTTTCTGAAAACCTATTTCTTTCAATGGGAGTCGCTGTATCCGCCGGCGTACCGCCGAAGTCAGGCAAAGAACAGAGAGCTGTTCTTTCAAACGCTGCTGGACATCGATGGAACATTGACCGCCGAACAGCGCAAACATGCCTCCGGCCGAATTCGGGAACTGGCTACAAACTTTCTAGAGTTAGCGGGTAAGAAGTAAACCTTTCGTCCCGCGTTGTAGCTGCGCGTGCCACATTTCATTCTCGTTCGTCCAGTTTCCAATCGCCGCATTTGAGAGGTTCGACTCCTGGGAGCCCTGCCTGCGATATTGAGAAGCCTTCTCAGCTAATTTCGCATTCAGCGCAAATTCCCGTTTGATCCCCCCGAATGTAAGAAGTCTAATCGTTCGAAACATGGGAGGATCTGAATGCGTTTTCCAATGCTAACATTTGCTGCACTTTCCCTTCTGCTTGTCTTGCCTTTAGCGGCCGAGTCAGGCCCTAACTACGATTGTGACCGAACATTGAACCAATGCCAGGCTGGTTGCGATGAGCAGGCCGGCACCGGCAAGAATGCGAATGCCTACGACCGATGTTTGGAAGCATGTCAAAAATCACACAAAAGCTGCACCGAGCGGCAGGAAAATGCGAGCGCATGCGCAGAAACTTTCCAGGAGTGCATCCGCGAAGCGGGCGACGACGAAAAGGCCATGGAAGGATGTCGTTCATCCTATCGAAGCTGCAAAGGGCATTAATAATTCGGGCACGAAAGATAAGCGAACCATCGCCAGGGCGCCAGAAGCCATTTAGCGACAGTTAGGCGCCTCCGGGCTGCCGTTGCTGCGGAGGTTGATGCCTTTCTATTTAGTTTCGCTGGACGGTGGTTCGTTTAGAGCCACCGGAAAGCTGGATTCGCGCGGCACCTCTTCTTCGGGATTCATGAGAGGCTGGAAGATCTTCTTTCTTTCCACGGCCCGATTCTTTTCTTTTTCCTGGTATTCACGGTTTGTTTCTTCGCGGAAGAAGCGCTGGGATGAAAACCTCTGTTCATTTCCCTGCGGACGCACCGGCACGTAGGAGCCATCCGATTGCAGGCGCCGCGCATTGTGATTGTCCCGAAAGACGGCGTTCAGGATTCCAATCATCCTCTGCTTTATCTCAGAATCGTTTACCGGCATCATAATCTCTACTCGTCGGTTCAGGTTTCTTGGCATAAAATCGCCCGAGGAAATATAGATCTTTGGATCG
>JAGRNC010000315.1 GCA_020440935.1 Leptospiraceae bacterium
GAGGGGAAGAGGCTTTCCAATCGGTTCTACGTCAAATTGTATCTCGATTCGCAGCGATTTGTACCTACAATGGCAAATCCTTCGATATACCAGTCATCAAGAACCGCTTTATACTTCTGGGTGATCGGTTTCGCGCCCCGGCTATTCATCTTGATCTGTACCATTTCTGGAAATCGTTGCGTGGAGGCAGTCGTAGAAGGGGCTTCAAACAAAAGGATCTGGAAGAAGAATTGTTGGGGTTCGTTCGCATCGATGATTTACCGGGCAGCGAGGTGCCGCAGACATATTTTGACTATAGAAAATATGGAAAGAAAGATGGCCTGGGACGAGTCTTTCAGCATAACGAATGGGATCTCCAGGGTCTGACGATGCTTTTTCTTGAAGCGAGTCGCGCCCTGGAAAGCGAAAAAGATCAGAGTGCTGTGGTCCGATCGGGGATAGCGCGTATGTTTGTTCGCCGCGGAAAAGTGGCTCAAGGGAAGACCATTCTGGAAGAGCTTTCTGCTCTGAATAATTACGATTCAGATCTGCTGTACTCGGATCGATTGCTGCTTGCATTTCTTTTGAAAAGAGAACATCTATACGAAGAGTCATACCAGCGGTTTCTGGTGCTCGCCAGAGACTATGGCTGTATTCAGAGTCACATTGAAGCCTCGCGTCATCTAGAGCATCGATTGCGGGATATTGCGGGCGCGCTCGCACTGGTGGAGGATGCACAGCGATTGGTCGAAAGGATGGACGGATCCTCGGTATCTGGATCTTTACCTACGGAGACCAGAAGGGCCGGATTACGAAAGAACCGTTGGATGGAAGATCTAGTAAAGCGAAAGAGCCGATTGGTCCGAAAGCAGGAGCAATCACAGAAGAGAACTGCCAGCAAATGAATACCGAACAACTCATAGAATTTATACAATCAGAGGACCAGTTCCAGGATCGAATTCAGTACGTCCGGCGCATCGACGCAAAATCCGCGCAGTATGCTCCCTTTCCGGAAACTCTGGACCGCCAGCTTGCCGAGGGAATCCAGAAGCTGGGAATGGAACGACTGTACAGCCATCAGGCTACCGCCATCGATGCGGCGCTTCGGGGCGAAAATACCGTGGTGGTCACGCCAACAGCCTCCGGTAAATCCTTAACATACATTCTACCGGTGCTTCAGCGAAAGAAGCAGAATCCAATGTCCAGGAGTCTCTTTCTTTTCCCCACGAAAGCATTGAGCCAGGACCAGATGAATTCGGTGCAGTCGCTTTCGGATGGGCTCCAGGCGGGTATGAAGATATTCACTTTTGACGGAGATACGCCGGCCACCGTCCGCACACGAGTCCGCGAAGCAGGGGATATCGTAGTTACCAATCCAGATATGCTCCATTCGGGGATCATGCCCCATCATACGAGTTGGATTAAGCTATTTGAGAACCTCGATTTCATTGTAATCGACGAGCTACATACGTATCGTGGAGTCTTTGGCTCTCACCTGGCGAATGTACTTCGGCGTCTGTTTCGAATCTGCAAATTCTATGGCTCCGCTCCGCAGATTCTGTGTACATCCGCCACCATTGGAAATCCAAAGCAATTGGCGGAGCGATTGACAGGGCTTCCCTTTACTCTGGTGGATCAATCGGGATCGCCATCGGGGGCGCGGTATTTCGTTTTCTACAATCCTCCGCTGGTACAGAAGGAATTGGGCGTTCGGGCTTCTTCCATTAAGGAGGCGGCCCGTCTGGGGGCTTCGCTACTTTCTAACGGTGTGCGAACCATCTTTTTTTGCCGTTCGCGCGTACGGGTGGAGCTTCTTACCACGTATCTGAGGGAGCGTTGTCCGGACTATGCCGACCGCATCAAGTCCTATAGAGGTGGCTATCTACCCAATGAAAGGCGACAGATCGAAAAGGATCTGCGCGAGGGCAAGCTACTGGCCGTGGTAAGCACCAATGCTCTGGAGCTTGGCATTGACATTGGAAGCCTGGAGGCTAGCGTCATCCTGGGTTATCCGGGCTCCATTGCATCCATTCTCCAGCAAAGCGGTCGGGCCGGACGTAAGCAGCAAACAAGCCTGAGCTTCCTGATCGCCACATCAGATGGTACCGACCAGTATCTGGTATCGCACCCGGAATACTTATTGGATCGAAATCCAGAAACGGCACAAATCAACGAAGACAATCTCGTAATACTTGCCGATCACATTAAGTGCGCGGCCTTCGAATTGCCATTCAAAATAGGGGAGTCCTTCGGCAGCTTTCCTGCAACGGCAGAAATTCTGGAGCATCTGGTGCATGCGAAGGTATTGCATAAGACCCGGGAGCGCTACCACTGGGAAAGCGACACATACCCCGCTTCTGACGTGAGTCTTCGAGCCGGACCCAAAGAGAACTTTGTAATCATCGATATCACAGATACAGGAATAGAGAAAGTAATTGGCGAGGTGGACCATTTTTCGGCCCCCATGCTCATACATCAGCATGCAATCTATATCCATCAGGGGCAGCAATACTACGTAGAGGAAATGCTCTGGGACGATCGCCAGGCCCGCGTACGACGGATTAACGTGGATTATTATACCGATGCCCATGAAAAGGTGGAGGTGTCCATACTGGACGACAATGACGAATGGTCTTCGAACAGCGTTGGCGTTCGTTCGGGTGAAGTGCTTCTTCGTCGGAAAGCTGTGCTTTTCAAAAAGATTAAGCTAGAGACGCATGAAAATGCTGGGTGGGGAGAGATTCATCTTCCGGAACTGGAGATGCATACGCAGGCAGGCTGGCTCCTTTTTGATCCGCAGGTTCTGGATGCAGTGGCCGCCCGGGTATGCGAAAACCCACCGCCTACAGGCTACGCAGGAGGAATGCTGGCCGCTGTAGCTCATAGCATGGGAATCGTTACTCCGGTGTACATTCTGTGTGATCGGTCGGATATCGCATTTCGTTCCGATGTGCGTTCCACTGTATTTGCAAAGCCTGCGGTCTATTTCTATGACGGCTTTCCTGGCGGCATGGAGCTGAGCTATCTTGCGTTGGACAACCTGGAGACCATCGCACAGGGAGCTCTTGAGCTTGTGCAACACTGTGGTTGCTCCGATGGCTGCCCTGCTTGCACTGGAATTGTGGATTCCGAAATTCCCATTAAATCAGCTACCGTTGAGCTATTGGGCTATGTTCTGGAAGGATGCAAAGAGAGGGGACGATCGGCGGCGCCGGCCACTTAGGCCGAGCGCTGTGCTGCCAGCAGTCGCATATGAATCAAGTCGATGTCCGGTGGATCCACGCCGGAAATCCGTGACGCGGCATCCAGGTTTGGCGGCCGCAATCGCTTGAGCTTCTCCAGCGCCTCCTTTTTCAGATTTGGCACGCCATCGTAATCAAAATCATCGGGAATTGCGATCGACCGGGCTTTCTCTCTTCGTTCGATGTTTTCCTTTTCGCGACGAATGTAGCCTTCGTATTTGATTTCCATCTCCAGGATTTCCAGATGATCGGAATCGAGTTCGTCCAGGCCTTCTACCATCCCCAGGCAATCCTGGATCTTTACTTCGGGCCGGCGCAAAAAAGCGCCCACGGACTTACCGAAACCAGCACGGGGCATCTCGATGTTTCGCCGCAGCAAAGCTGCATCGAGAGTTGGCCCAGGCTTCAATCCGGTGGTTTCTATGGCCCGCTTGAGGTTTGCTATTTTACCGTAGCGCGCCTTCATTGCATCGAAGGAATCCTGGCTAACGAGCCCCAGAGATTTTCCGTATCCCATGAGCCGATAATCTGCATTGTCCTGGCGCAGGAGTAATCGGTGCTCCGCGCGGCTGGTAAACATTCGATATGGGTCTTCTACGCCTTTCAGGGTCAGATCATCCACCAGAACTCCAATATAAGCTTCTTCGCGGCCAAGTACCAGGGCCGGTTCGGCCCTTCTTTTTCGCACGATGTTGAGACCAGCCATCAGGCCCTGGGCTGCGGCCTCTTC
>JAGRNC010000316.1 GCA_020440935.1 Leptospiraceae bacterium
ACCAATAGCATGTACCAGAACCTGATTCGATCTACAGATCAAATGCTGGAGCAACTCCAGGAACTACTGCAATCCCTGGATGAGCCATCCTATCGAAAGGCCCTTCCTGTTATCTCAAATGCATCGATTGGCGAGCATGTTCGTCATTGCGTGGAGTTTTTTCAGGCGCTCATTGGAGGCGTAGATGGCGGTTCGGTTTGTTACGATCGTCGAAAGCGCGATCCTGCCATCCAGACAGATCCACAATTTGCCGCAGAGGCGGTACAGTTGATACGCGATGGCCTTGCCAATCTGCCGGAACGGGGCGATGCGCCCATAAAGCTCGAGGTAGAATGGCTGGATGGAGACCCGGCAGAAAGCACCCTGGGACGCGAGCTCCATTATGTTCAGGATCATTTGTTGCATCATAGCGCGCTCATTAAAGTGGCCCTCCGTTCTATGCCCGAGATCCCGGCCCAGCAGGTTCGGGATTTTGAAAAATTCGGCGTTGCTCCCTCTACACTGACCTACCAGGCAAGTCTCGGCAGCTAGAATGGAATTCTTGTTGGGACTGGCCCAGCACGGGCAGAATCCCTGGGTGCAGGCTGTGCTTCTGGGCCTCTCCACCTTCATTGCCGAAGACCCCGCGATCTTTGCCGCCGCCACTCTGGCTGCAGCGGATTTAGTGCCTGTTAACTTTGCATTTGGTGGTATCTTTCTAGGAATTGTATTTGGCGATCTGGGGCTGTTCGCCGCCGGAAGGTTTGGCCACAGATTGCTCAGCGATAAATGGAAGAATAGTCCGTATCTGGGGCGGATGGAGCGATTTGTGCGGTCCTATGGACTGTATGCAGTGTTGCTCAGTCGATTTGTCCCTGGTATGCGATTTCCCGTGTACACCGGCGCCGGCATTGCTCGCATGGATGGGCGCATCTTTGCCATTGGCGTTTGCATCGCATCGGCTCTGTGGACCACGCTGGTCTTCTTTGTATTTCTGGGCCCGGGCCGCGCCATCTATCATACCTACGAAAAATGGGGCTGGCTTATTTTGATTGGCCTTCTGCTATTTTTCTTTCTACTTCATCGAATCATCGGGAAGCGATTAAAGAAGCGATTCATGGATACATCGCCATCGGAGAGCGAAGATGGCGAGGGCAGTACCCAAAAAGAGGAAAATGCCGAGCCATTGCTTTGCGGTCCTGTAGACGAAGAGAAATTTAGATTTCTACCGGCCTCGTCTGTCTTTGAATTCTGGCATCCTTCCTATTTCTATATTCCCATCATTGGCCTATATACCTGGCTATGCGCGCGCTATCGCTCCATTGGTCTTCCTGTGGCGGCCAATCCCGGCATTCGCATGGGCGGACTGATTGGCGAATCCAAGCAGGAGATTTACGATGCCTGCGGGCCCATCGCGCGGCGGTACATGCTCAAATCGTTTGCCTTCGAACTGCGGCGCACTTCATCGGATCGTTTTTTACTAATGTCCGGAGGCCGAGTCTACGAGGCTGCGCTCCATACGATTGGCGCCATTTGCCAGCGAATCATATCATCCAATCGAATGAAATTCCCTTTGATTTGCAAGCCGGACAGGGGGCAACGGGGCGACGGAGTTTCCTTTCTGTCGAACCATCGAGAATTGGAGATCCGGATGCAGCGCATCGCGGGCGGCCTTCAACGAGGGGCATCGGTGCGCTACATCTTTCAAAAAAAGGCCACCTCGGATTGCGAGGCCGGAGTGTTCTACGTTCGATTTCCGGATAGAGAAGGACGGATTACCAGCATTACATTAAAGGCTTTTCCTCAAATTGTTGGCGATGGACTGCATTCCCTGGAATCCCTGTTGAAGGCGCCGGTATTGCGGTCACGAATGCGAATATATGCCGGTAGAATGGATATGGATCGCGTTCCGGCCAGAGGCGAAGTCGTGCCGCTGGTGCGCTCCGGAAATCATAAGCAGGGTTGCATTTTTCTCGACGGAGAAAGCCTGCAATCGGAGGCATTGCGCAAGGCTGTGGATCGAATCTGCAGGGATATCCCTGGCTTCTACTTTGGTAGATTGGACGTGCGATTTCCATCGGTCGCTGATCTAAGCAGAGGAAAGAATCTGGAGATCGTAGAGATTAACGGGGCAGGGGCGGAAGCCACGCATATCTGGGATCCCAGGGCTCGGATTCTTGATTCGTATGCATCGCTATTTGAACACTGGAAATGGGTATTTGCCATCGGAGCGGAGAATCGGAAAAGAGGTTTCGTACCTCCTTCGGGGATTCGGTTACTCAAGGAGTTTCGAGCCTACCTTAAGCTTGCCCGGGATTATGGAATTGCAGATTGATGGAAGCGAACAATAAAACATCGAAAGGAAGGCATCTTTTACTTTTCGATTTAATGGATACGGTGCTCATCGATCCATTTTTTCCGGCCATCCAGAAATTGCTGGATGCAAAAACCCTGGAACAATGGCGATCTTTGCGCGATCCAGCGGCCTTCTATGCATTCGAAAAAGGAGAGATCTCCGAACGAGAGTACTTTCGCACATTCTATCGCACGGGGAAATTGCCATCGCATATTCCATCAGTGCCAAAGCTGAAAAAGCATATGTTTTCGCAGGTCCATTTCAGGCCGGGCATGGAGAAATTACTGCAAAGTCTTTCCAGTCGCACCGATCTGGCGCTTGGTATTGCTTCAAACTATTCATCCTGGTACCACACGGTGCTTTCCAGGCGTCCCGAATTGGAGAACTGGTTTGAGTTTTTGTTCTTCTCGTGTGAACTGGGATTGCGCAAGCCCGATCCGGCTTATTATCGAGCGATTCATGAATCCCTGGGTGAATCTTTTGCTTCCATTCATTTCTTTGACGATCGTAAAGATAACCTGATGCCCTGCCAGGATCTGGGCTGGAGCTCGGTGGAAATTGCGCTGCGAACCTCCAATCCGGAGGATGCAGAAAAAGTTACCGAGGAAATCCTCGCTCCTCTTCGTCTGGCTGGAATTTTATAGGTCCACCGATGCGATCGGCTGTTATGGGCGGAAGAGTCCGCCTTAGAACCCCGTAAAGTCGCTGACGCATCGCACTCGATGAACTGCAGTCTTATCCTGGGCCTGGGCACTACCATCAGTCAAATCAAGAGTCCACGCAGAGAATGAATTGCCGGACACTCCTTCGGCGGTCCAATACTGGCTTTCCGGAGTTGCTGGAAATACTGGAAGCTGAATTGTGGGATGCCCCGAACCGGCCGGACAGGCGGCGGGACCCGTGTAAGACGGATTGGCCGAGCAATATCGAATATTTCTTAGTTCGGCGAGGGTCGGCAGACGCCAGGTGTTAATGTTTGCAAAATTGGATGTATTCAGCGCATCGCAGGCAGTCCAGGCTGGACTCGTGGCGCCAGAAGTCCAGGCGCCGGAATCCACCAGTGTACCGCTGCTCGTGCCCCCATTGCAATCGTTGGAACTGATGTCGCAGTACTGATAGGAATTGGCCGTGCCTGTGCAATCTACCGTATTGGGATCGAAGGTTTGACCTTCGGAGCATACAGAGTAGGCTGTTAGGGTTCCGGAGTCATTGTAGAGAACTATGCCATTGCCCACGGAGTAGGGATTGGCTGTCTGAAAATCAATGGCGCTATAGGATTCGACTTCTTCGCCATCCTTAACCAATACATTGATGTAGTAATGCTGATCTGCCTCCAGCTCATCCAGAGTAATTCCAATATTCGATTGCCAGTCGTCCACCGGCACACCGTCACTTTGTGCAGTTTGCGCATCGGCAAGAGGGCCGGTAGTGCTCATGTAAACCCGGTAGCTGTACTTACCTGTTTCGCCTCCCGTCGGGGCATGCCAGAACACAGTTACAGGTCCCGTTAGCGGTCCAAGCGTAAGCAACCCAGGATCGGCAGAAAGGGGAGCGGCGGGCGGTTGCGCTGTAAGTACCAGATATCCCAGGGCCGTAAATAGC
>JAGRNC010000317.1 GCA_020440935.1 Leptospiraceae bacterium
CCAATGGCGAAGCCCAGCCCGTAACCTTTGTGCGGCCCAAAGCCGGCGAGGGTATGCTTGATCTTGTAGAACTGCAATACGACGAAGAAGATCAAAGCATTCTTATTCAATTTAACGGGAAGACCGTGTACGATGGCCCGTACCAGTGCAACGGTTACTTCCAGATCTATTTGTCCGGCGAAGACGGAGTGCCTGTGCAGGAAATGGAGATTCTGGGAGGCCCGCTTCTCGGAAACTATTACCTCAGCCGGGGCGCGGCCTTTTTCTACAACATGGGTAGAAGCTTGGGCTTAAATCCCAGGATCAAAGCCCTGCCGGCCCAAGGAGAAGGTAACTGAGATGAAACGCTTTTCTTCCATAATAATTCTATTCGTTCTTTCTGGATCGATTCTGTTTCTGGGGCAGTGTAGTACTGCGCAGCGTTCTACGGCATCCGAACAAGAAATCCCTTCCAATGCCGATCCTGCGCTGGTTCGTAAAAGCCGGGAATTGGTGCGACAGGGTAATCTTCAGGTGGTGCGCAAGAACTACGGCGAAGCTTTGCGACTGGCCAATGAATCTATCCGAACACTTCCTTTATTCGAAGGCTACTATCTGAAGGGATTGGCGCTCAGTCGTTCCGGCAGAGAAAGTGAAGCCCTGGAAGCATTCGAGCAGGCCGAACAGGCAAACCCCACCGATCAGCAATTACTACTCACTTCGGGGTTGCTGTACGATTCCATGGGGCAACCGGAAAAGGCACAGCAAAAGTACCTGAAACTAACCGAAACCTATCCCGATGAGCCGGTGTACTGGTATCGCGCGGGCGTGGGCTACAAAAACCTCCGACAGCTGGACAAAGCTTACGAATACCTCAGTCGATCGGTGCAATCCGACTTTGAACACAAAGATCAGGCCTATTTGCAGCTGGGCGATGTCTGTCTGGAACTGAAGCGATACGAAGAATCCGAAAAATACTTCGATCTGGCCGGAAAAGCCAATCCTAAGATGGAAGAGGCCAGAAACGGGCAGGGCGCCAGTCGGTCTGCGAAGTTCATGGATGAGGGAAATGCAAAGCTCAAAAAGGGCGACGTAGAAGGCGCCATTGCCTCCTTCAAGAAAGCCATCGAAATGAGCCCCGAATCAGGCGCTCCCTACTTCCTACTCGGTAATGCCTATTTACAGAAAGGCGATTACCAGGCTGCGTTAGAGCAGACCGAGAAAGGAATGCAGCTAAATTCGGATTCTGTATCGGGCCGGGTGCTGTATTCCACCGCATTGCGAAAAACCGGCCAGGGGCTGAAAGCGCGATCGGTTCTGGAAGATGGATTAAAGAAGAATCCGCAGCAACTGGAGCTGATCAATCAGCTAGGTCTGGCCTGCCGCGACGTGGGCGACACGAAATGCGCCCTGGTGCAATTCGAAAAGGCTCTTAAAATCAAGCCGGACCATTATCCTTCGCGCTTGAATGCATTCTACACCTACATCGATGCCAGACGTTACGACGAAGCCGAGCGCCATTTAAGGGCCCTGGAAAAGCTGAACATGCCCGCTGAAGAAAAGGCGCAGGCAGAGAAATACTTCAAGCTTGCTCGTTTCCTGGGAACTGGCGACAAATACTTCGAAAGAAACGAATTCTACCGCGCCGTTCTGGAATACCAGAAGGCCTTGAAGGTAGATCCTTCCAGCGCGGCCGCGCTGAACTCTCTGGGTCGTACAGAATTACTGCGACGTCGTTTTGGCGTTGCCGAGAACTATTACCAGAAAGCCCTTAAGTCCGATGCAGAAAACGTGCAGGCTCTGGAAGGATTGCTTCGCCTCTATACCCAAATCGGCAATGCTGGCAAGCGACGCTTCATTGAGGCAAAACTCGATCAACTGAGCAAAAAGAATCCAGAGGCCGCAGTAGCCTTTGGTAGAATCTACGAAGACGATCAGCAGTGGTCCAAGGCGCAAGCCCACTATGAAAAACTGCTGAAACGCTATCCGAACCATGAACTAATTCGACGCAGACTGGCTTACGTGGTATATCGCCAGGCTCTGGAAGAGAACCGAAACAACGATCCAGATGCGGCCTTGCGATTACTGGCAAAAAGCGAAAAGCTGGACCCCAATCTCCCAGGATTGGCCAGCGCAAAAGAGATTGTTCTGGATAACAAAAAACATGCTCGCTATTTGCCCGAGCTGCAGCAGGCCGAGGAAGTATATCAGTCCGGACGATTTGCTCGCGCGGAGCAGCTGTTTCGATCGCTTCATGCAAAATGGCCGCGCCCTGCCTTTCTAGTGCGCATTGCCGATAGTCTGATCCAGCAGGGCAAAGAAGACGAAGGTTTTCGTGTACTGGAAAAGGCGGCCTCCGAGAATCCGTCCAGCGTCGAAGTAAGGGAAGCCATGTATGCAAACTTCATCCGCGCAGGGCGCACCGATGAAGCGAAAAAAGGCTTTAGCGCAATCGTAAAGACAAATGAGGATGCTTACTACAGTCATTACAAGCTGGGAATCATCCAGCTGATGAACGACGATTTGCAGGATGCATTCGACAGCTTTCAAACGGCGCTGATTTATCGGCCGGATTTCATTCCGGCCAGGCTGGCCCGCGGGGTGGCGCTATACGAACAGGGCAAAGCGTCGGAATCCGAGAAGGATTTTAAAGAAGCTCTGCAGTATGACACCTTCGGAAAAGAACTGGCGCGATTGAACCTGGCTTTGATCGATCTGAATGAAAATAAGGCCGGTCAGGCCCGCAAGTCTCTGGAAGAGATCGCGCGATTGTATCCTCGGTTTAGCGATCCGCATTATCATCTGGCATTTCTGGACTACGAAGGCGGAAACTACCGCGGAGCCTTGAGCCACATTGATCGCGCCATTGAGCTGGAGAAGACTTCCGAGTACTACCTGGCCCGGGCCAAGATTCTGGAGAAAATTCCAGGAAAGACCGCCCAGCTTCAGGAAACTTACAGAAGCCTGTTGCAAGATTTTCCAAACCTATCGGCCAGCGATCGTGAGCAGGTTCGTAACAAAATGAGCCGCCTGGCCAATGGAGATGCCCGGGCGCTGTCGCCTCTGGAAATGCCTGCGGTGGATCCAGTGCGCGTATTTCGTCATCGCGATTTGATTATTTACCAGGAAAAGAACCGAATTGTTGCAGCAAAGATCGGTTCGGAGCGTCCTCAGTATATCCAGACGTTCTCCGGACCGATTATGGATTCCAATCAGAGTTACTGGGTTTATGTGGCCCTTCGTAACGAAGTAATCACCCTGGATCCCACCACCGGTGAGATTGTGGACCGATGGGAAATCGCAAATGTTTGCCGACTTCTGGGCGACCTGGGCGATATGGCTGTTGTTACCGGTAGCTGCGGAACCGGCAAGGAATCGGCGCTAAAGCATCTGGGCAAAAGCGCAGAAGACCGACTACTATCGCCCCGGGATTTTAATGCAGTATCTCCGGGAACGTTTTACTATGCGGGTGGCTTCTATCAGGCCGCAAAAACAGGAAATGCGCAGACCATGACTCGCATTAACTGGGAGGGCGAATCGGTTAAGGCAATGCTTCCGGTTACTTCCATCATTGGCCTGGAGCGCCAGGACAGCGCGCTGGTTCTGGCTACCGCCGATGCATTGCTGGTGTTGGACCCGGATACGCTGGAAGTGGATAATCGAACCAAGATGGCCGTGCGGTCGCTGGAAAAGACCGACAATCATTTGTTCATTGCTTCCGGGAACGAATTGCATCAATGGAAAGATGGTAAGTTAAGCGCTGCTATTCGGTTGCCGGCTCCGGTTCGCGATGGACAAACAATCCACGCTATAGGGGACGATCGAATACTGTACATTGGTACGGACGGCGCATTGCGGCTGCTGGATACGACGGGCAAAGTATTGTGGAAAGAGAACCCCGGCAAATTTGACAGCCGGCTACTTTCGGTTTATTATT
>JAGRNC010000318.1 GCA_020440935.1 Leptospiraceae bacterium
AAAGGTGGAAGTGGCCATGGATCAGGCCTATTTTCTGCCAGAAGAACTGGGACTGGACGCCGATCTGCAGGCAAGCACCAGGAAAAGAAGCATCTACAAGGCGGTGCTCTATTCGGTGGATCTGAACATCAAAGGTAACTTTGTGTTGCCGCAAAGCATTCCCTATCGCGGCGAAATCACCCATATCTACTGGGACCAGGCGGCTATCGTAGTCGGTATTCCCGATACGCGGGGCGTTAAGGATCAGTTGAAGCTTCAATGGAATGGAATGACCAGGGATTTTCTCCCGGGAACGGCCGGATCGGAAGTATTCGGCCAGGGGCTCCATGTTCCTCTGGATCTTACTGTGGGAAGAGGCGGGCGCGCTGATTTCGCATTCTCTTTGCGATTGCAGGGGAGTAGCTACTTCTACATCACCCCGGTGGGTAAATCTACTGCAGTAACCATGAAGTCCAACTGGGCGGACCCAGGATTTACCGGTTCCATTCTGCCCGATAAACATAACATAACCGAACAGGGCTTCACTTCGCGCTGGAGCGCCTCATTCTTTGGTCGCGGTTACGGACAACAGTTTGTGGCTTCCGAACAATCCAGCTATTCGAATCTGAGTAGTTCCAGTTTTGGATTGGAACTGGTTATGCCGGTGGACCACTACCAGAAGTCCGAGCGAGCGGTAAAATATGCGATTCTATTCTTGATCGTAACGTTTACCGGTTACTTTTTGTTCGAGATTTTTGGAACGCGTCGGATTCATCCAGTGCAGTACTTGATGGTTGGTAGCGCCATGGTAATCTTCTATGTGCTCTTTACATCTTTCTCGGAGCACATCGATTTCACACTGTCGTATTCCATAGCAGCGCTGGCGGTCATACTTCTGATTGCCTTGTATACCTGGGCAATCTTGCAGGATCGGAGCCGTGCGCTCATCGCCGGAGGTCTGATGACCGGTCTCTATTCCTATCTCTATGTTGTTCTGACCCGCGAAGATACAGCCCTGCTTCTGGGATCGGTGGCGCTGTTTACTCTGCTGGCCGTGGTAATGTATTTAACGCGGAACGTGGACTGGTATAGCCTGGGCGATAAAAAAGAGAATGGTATAACGAATGAATCTGGTTCCTCCTCTCCGGTGAGCACCAGCCCCGGAAACAAATAGACCGGCAGCCGTAATCAGAGGACGGTTTTTGCTGGCATCCCAATGCCTTCGGGCCGATCTGGACTCAATGAGAACAGTATCGGCCCTTTTTCTTCTGGCTACGGCTTTTCTATTTCCTGTCTGCAGCGCCTCCGAACAGAAGACGGCAAACCAGAGTCGACCGGCCATCGCACTTCCCCAGAGCGAAGGGCTGCCTACACCATCTGCGGATCCTCAATGGGACCGGGCCGCACGTCTCATAGCCGGGCTTGAAGGCGGAGAATACCACCGCAAAAGCATGGACCGCCTATGGGCCAGAATCGAAAAGCAAAACATCGAACCAATTCGTCGCTGGATTCAAGATAAGCCATATCTGCGCGAAAGTAATCGTCCAGTCTTCTACCCGCTCAGTGGAGCCGATTTTATCAATGCGCATACGTTCTTTCCATCCGCGCCCTATTATTTGTTGATTGCTACCGAACCTCCCGGCAAACCCCAGGAGTTGCTGCAACTATCCCAGCGATCTTCGGAAAAAGGTCTGACCGCTGTCCGCTCGGTAATCACCAATATCGCGGGCGAAAACTATTTTCAGAGCCGCAAGATGTCGCAAACCATGAGTAACCCCGAATTATCCGGGGTGCTTCCGGTATTTCTGGTATGGCTTGCGCGAAAAGATCAAGAGGTGCTTTCAGTACAGAGTATTGCTATTACAGAAAGCGGCGATTTGATTGCGGGCGAAGGGAAGCATCCCGGTCTTCGCATTCGGTTTAGAGATCGAAAAGCCGGCTCAAAAGAGCAAACCTTGTACTACTTTAAGATATTTCTGGGCCCCAAAAGTCTACAGAGCGCCGGCGGTCAGCCAGAGTCGCGATTGCTGGGGCAGCTTGAGGGAGTGAATACAATCATGAAGGCTGCGGTGTACTTGCTGCATAATGAGAAGTACGCTCCGCTGGCCCAGTCCATTCTCAGTAAGAGCGATCTCATTCTGCAGGATGATTCCGGCGTGCCCTATCGTATGTTTGGCGAACCCTGGAATCTCGATCTTTATGGTCACTTTACGAAGCCGGTGTCTCTGCAGGGAATGTTGGATCCATACAAACATCTATTGCAGCCGGATCTGGCCCGCGCTTATGCGAAAGCGAAACCGCAGAATCTTCCTTTTCCCTATGGCTATGGAATTCTTCGGGGTGGAATGAGCGAATCGATGCTAATGCTAGCTCGCAAGAGCCGCTAGGTTAACGGCAGAAAATCGCCGTACTTTCGTTTTCCGCTTACGTTCGCGGCGCGATTGTAAGGTTTATGCCTTAGGGAACCTGGCGCGAATTACTACCTGTGGGCGATGGTACTGCGATATCGCGGAATAAGCGAAGCTATCTAATTTAATCGTATTGCAACGGCTTTGTAACAAAAAAACCGCTCTGCTCTGTGCAGAGTGTTCCGCGATATCTTTCGCATTGTTTGTCTGCTACTTTTGCCCGCGATTTTTGCCTGTTCGCAGGGAGGGAGCGATCCGTACGGCTTCCTCCTCGATGGACGAAATGAGACATATTTGCCCATTTATTCGCTGGCAGGAAAAAACAATTCCGGCGCCGCAATAGAGGCTAGTCTCACTCAATTAATTCTATACTCCAAATCGACTGTATACTGTTCTTTCTACGATGTAACTTCGCCCGGAGTTCTGGATGCCCTGCTTCTAAAGAAAGCCGGCGGAGTGGACGTGCGCATCGGGCTTTCGGGTCGTGCCGCGCAAAGCACCGGCTACGAAGCGCTTTCCGGCGCGCTCACAACCACCGGTCGCGATCGTCAGCTCTGGATTTCGGATAGTTCGGGGGAAAACGACCTGAATCTATGCGTGGGCGATAAGACTCGGATCTGGCTGTCCACGGTACCGCCCATGCCCGATCGCCTGGCCGGGGAGGCCGCTTACTCTGCCTACATCCAGTCCGGCGAAGATGATATAGCGCGAAAATTTTCTACGGAATTGGATCTGGTTACGCATGGTTCCTTCGGACCAAACAAGCAAAAGCTGGATCGTAGAAATTACTGGCTTATCTCCGATGCAAGCATCGGAGTATATTTCGATCCTGCCGAAAATACTCTCACCAGCTTTCTGTTACCTCGGATCGCCGATGCGAAGCAGTCCGTACAGATTTACTCTTCAGAATTCTACTCCAACAGTCGCGACGGATCGGGCTTTCGAAAGCAGGGCGACATTGCCTTCGAATTCGCAAAGTCCAGCATTCCATCGCCTTCGGTTGTAGGGACTTTCCATGCATTCAGGGCGGAAGACCCCGCCGCAAAAGATGAGAACGGAACGGACTTTGAGACATACTGGAATATCGATACAACGCATACCGATCCGAACTCATTGTACTATCTATTTCGCAAAGGCAAGGATGTGCGGATATATCCCTACGGCAACGCGAACGGGATGAACTTTGTCTTAATCGATGCGGGTACGCGAAATCCGCAGCTATATGTTGCCTCGCATCCCATCTCTGGCGATGCAGAGTCAAAAACCGATGGCGTTTTTCTTGTGCTCGAATACGGGCCCTGGGTCCTGGATTTTGCCGATTTCTTTGCCCGGCTACAGGCCCTATCTGTGATTCCCCCCGCTGCCAGCGGCGACAGCGCCTCGGGCCGGGAAGTGGTGATCTCCGAACTAATGTGGATGGGCGCGGTTCGCCGCGACGGATCGTCTTCACCTTACGAATATGTAGAATTGTACAATAATTCGGATCGAGTGATTAATCTAACGGATTGGAAGCTTGAATGTGGGGCA
>JAGRNC010000031.1 GCA_020440935.1 Leptospiraceae bacterium
AACTGGCAAGCATTCGACGAAGCTCCGTTTTGCAGCTTGCCGGACGAATGGTTCCGCAGGAAGGTCCGGCATCGGGTTGCGCAGCGCTCTGCCTGGATATAGCCGAGAGCTTACAGAAGCTGGGGGTTGTGGATCTGGATGACACGGAGCGGGAGCTACTGGAATTCTCGGCCCTTCTTCATAATTGCGGCATTTCTATTGCCCATTCGGCGCATCACAAACATAGCCATTACATTATTAAGAATTCAGAAATGCTTCTTGGATTCACCGAGCGTGAAATCAATGTGATAGCGGCCATTGCGCGGTATCATAGAAAGGCAATGCCTTCCAAAAAGCATGAAGCCTACGAGTGCCTGAACAAGGCGGATCGCAAATTGGTCAAGCTGCTTGCAGGTATGCTAAGGATTGCCATAGGTCTTGGTCGCGGGGAAGCAGGTCGCGTACATCATGTGGAGGCCGATAAGCAGGGACAGGAAATCCTATTTTATATTCGCCCAAAGAACAAAGACGAAATTGATCTATCCCTGGAATTGCATGGAGCACAGTTAAGAAAGGAATTGCTGGAATTGGCCCTCAAACGCTCCATCGAGTTCAGGATTCCAGAATAACCACGGCCATGCTCATCCCGGCGGTGTGGCTGAGCGAGATATGAAATTGCTTCACTCCCATCCCATCTGCCAATTCGCGAGCCTTTCGCGACAGTAATAGCTTCTTCTTTCCGAATACCTTGCCCGCCACCTGCACATCCTGGTAACTCAGCCCCAGTTGTTCGGTAAGGTTCAAAGCTTTGATAGCCGCTTCTTTTACGGCAAATCGAGCTGCCAGATATGGCACTGGATCCTCATGCGACATGGAGTACTGGATTTCTTCTTCCGAATACACGCGGTTTAGGAATTTATCTCCGAATCGGTCCAGCGCATGACGGATTCGATGGTTTTCCACTAGATCGGTGCCCAGGCCCAGAATCATGGCATCAAATGCTCCTGCAGACCTTGCTGCTGTTCTGATTCTGCGCGGTGCCGCTGCACCAGTCGCTCAAATTGAAGCGTTACTCTGGCAGGCATTACTTCCAGGATATCGACTGTGGGACGATTCATCTTATCCACCACTACGATGGGCAGGTCGTGTATGCTAAAGGCCGGTTTCACCGAACGGTTGAATGAGTCAAAGAATGCAGGACAGAATACCAGCGCCTCAAATTGCGAAGCCGTTACCGGCTCCTCGGAGCGGACGCGCACATCCACCGTTCCATTACCCAGAACCTTCATTCCAAGTTCCGGAATGGGGTTGCTACAGGATACCGGTAGATCTTCCAGAAGATGCTCTTCCTCCTCGCCTTTTGCCGTTAGCGAAAGAAGCCTGGCCTGCACCGTAACTTCCAATTCCTGGTTGGCCGCCACAGTAACGAATTCGGGCAAATCAGAAATCAGGACCTTTTTTTGTACAATGTCTTTAGCTTCGCTGATGATTACGTTGCGCGTGGGAACGCGATCCATCTCGGCAACGATGGAATGGGGTCCCTGCACCTTAATGGTGGGCGGATTCACGGAGACATAGCCCAGTCCCACGTCGGCCGAAGTAGCCATTTCAATGGATGGTTCTACCGGCAATTCGCGGGTCAGGCTGCGATCCAGGGTAACTTCCAGATCCCTCTGGTACTTTGCTTCAATCTGACCGGGCGGATCGGGTATTAATATGACCTTGTACTGGTTTTTTCCCGGAATCTTCTTTCCGGGCGAAAACACATTGATGCGAAATGCCGAAGCATTGAATTCCATTTCCTCGGCCGGACCATAAAACTGGACATCAATGAAGGAAGGAATTTGTGAGCTAAGGATCAAATCGTCCGGAATTTCCGGTCGTTCCACGCGAATGTGGAACACGCGCGTGACATTTCGAGTCCATTGTACATAGAATGCCAGCAGCGTGGCAATCAAGATGCTTCCAAGCTTCTCTTTCCAGTTGCGAGTGAAAAATAGCACAATACGGCGGACCAGATCAATGCTCATATTTCCGCTCCCGCCTTTTCCGGCTTTCTATCCTGGTTCTTTTTACGGTTTGCGCGGCTCCACAATTCCTGCACACGGATTTGTAATTCGTCGGGCTTTATGGGCGTATACATCTGTCCATTGCACATCAGAGTGATCTTTCCGGTTTCTTCGGAAGTAACAATTATGACGGCATCCGTTTCTTCGCTAATACCCATGGCAGCCCGATGCCTTGCTCCGTGGGTCTTCTTCAGAATACGAGAATTTGACAGAGGCAGATAGCAAGAAGCAGCAATGATACGATTGTTTTCGATCATCATCGCCCCATCATGCAGCGGAGTATCTTTGTGGAATATGGTTTCTATGAGTTCGCGCGTAATCAATCCATCCACTCGCACTGCATTTTCGATAATTGTTTGCGGTCGTATTTCGCGGAGCAAAATGATGATCGAACCTACCTTCTGGCGAGCCATGCTGATGGCCGCTTCGGTGAGCTCCTCCAGAGGCAGCACAGCCGGAGCATTCACCCATTGAAAGATGGGCATTCTTCCGATCTCCGATACCAGTCTTCTAAGCTCGGGCTGAAGAAGTACGATCAGGCCAAAGACCAAATACGATGAGACGTTGGTAATAATCCAGGACAGGGTCTCCAGATGCAACCGACGGGCCAGCAAATCCAGAATGATGATAAAGCCAAAGCCGATCAACAGCTGCATGGCGCGGGTACGGCTCAGCAGCATGTAGATTCGATACAGAAGATACGCTACGATGAAGATATCTGCGAAGCGAAGAAATGGTCGCAGTTGCTGTAGCAGACCATCCAGTTCCATTAGCCAAGCCCCAGAACGCTATCCATAGAGTATAAACCGGCCGGCTGTTCCGCCAGCCAGCGAGCGGCCCGTAGCGCGCCCATGGCAAATGTATTACGCGATGCCGCACGATGCGTAATCTCAATGCGCTCGCCTTCGCCAAAGAAGTATACAGTATGATCGCCAACCACGTCCCCGCCCCGCAAGGCATGCGCACCAATCTGCCCCCTGGGACGCTCGCCGGTGATCCCCTGACGTCCATGTACAACATCGCTGGATTTGAGCGAAAGCTCCTGTTCCAGAATTTCCAGAAGCTTCACGGCCGTCCCCGACGGAGCATCCTTCTTGTGGCGATGGTGAATTTCAGTTACTTCCGGAGCGTAATCCAGTCCCAGCACCGAAGCCGCCATCCGCGTTAGATGAAACAGTACATTAACTCCGGTGGACATATTCGGCGAAATCAGCATTGGAATGGACTTTGCTTTTTCGACCAGCGCTGCCTTTTGCGATTCGGTAAATCCTGTGGTACCCACCACCAATCCAATATGAAGACGACTGCAAATATCGGCCACTGCCAGGGTGTTTTCCGGAGAGGAGAAATCGATGACTACCGATGCATGCTCAAGAGCCTGCTCTGGTTCCGATTGAATGGGCACGCCGATTTCGCCAATGCCGGCCAGCAGACCGGCATCCTGTCCAAGATAATCGCTCTGTGGGCTGTCAAGAGCGCCTGCCAGTTTAAGACCGGCCTGACTCTGGCAGGAAATAATGGCCCTGCCCATGCGGCCGGCCGCGCCAGACATGCAATAGGCTGTCATTGATCCTCCCCTAGCTGATCCAATACCCTTTTAAGCAGCTCTTTTTTCTCTGATCCCAGGGATACCAGGGGAAGCCGCAATTCTCCGTTGCACAATCCGAGCATCTCCGCGGCGGCCTTCACCGGCACTGGATTGGTTTCCCAGAACATGGCATTCATCATATCCAGTAATTCATAAAAGACCTGATTGCCTGCCGCAAAATTCCCCTGGAGAAAATGACCAACCATTCGATTGAGTTTTTTGGGATATAGGTTGGAGGCTACGGAGATGACACCTTTTCCGCCCAGGCCCATAACAGCCGGAGTAATATTATCATCTCCGGAAAGCATTACAATCCGATCCCCGCAAAGGCGCATGATCCGCGCCATTTGGCCCGGGTCGCCGGAAGCTTCTTTGATAACCTGAATCATGGGCACATCTGTTAGACGAAGAATGGTTTCTGGCTCTACGTTAATGGCAGTGCGACCTTTAATATTATACAGTACCACCGGCTTTGTGGATTGCTCGGCAATGGATTTGAAGTGCTGATACAGACCTTCCTGGGATGGTTTATTGTAGTACGGATTTACCAGCATTACTCCATCCACGCCCATCGAGCATGCGTCGCGAGTTAGCTCGATGGCTTCGCGCGTGGAATTGGAACCCGTACCTGGTATGACCGCGATTCGGCCATTGATTAGTTCCACAGTCTTTTGGATGAGTTCACGATGCTCCTGATGGCTAAGAGTGGGAGATTCTCCAGTGGTTCCGCAAGGCACTACGCCCGACAGACCCGCTTCAACCTGTTTTTCCAGCAGGGCCTTGTAGGCGCCATAGTCAATAGACTGACCGCCTTTGTTAAATGGTGTAAGAATTGCCGTATACAGGCCCTGAAACTGCATATTTACTCCGTGGATAGGAATCCATGGCCGGACAAGTGATTTTTGCTGCGGTGCGCTATTTCGTCGGAGGGCTGGGTATTTCTGGCATCTTGAACGTTCCTGGAAGCCCACCTTCGGCCGTGGTACGGTCCACCGGCGGATAGAAAGTGAACAGAAAGAAGAACACCCAGAAGAAAAGAGTAAGTAGAACCATCCAGCGAATGGAAGTCCTGGCCAGCTCATCGGATGTCGCGTAGTAACTGATCCAGAGAGCCACCGGCCACATCCAGAATAACACCGCGCCAAACCCTTTGAATAAATCGATAATGGCAGCAATCGTGGTTTTGTTGAAGTGCAGCAGAAATGCCTGGTAGGACTCCTGGAGTTCTTTATAATGGTAGGCGCCGTAAAACAGAAAGATCAGAATCGCGCAAGATTTCCAGAGCGCCCCGGGACCGCGGCGAAACAAAAAGAATAGCAGCACAAAGGCCCAGATTACAAATATTGGCAGAATAATGTTTCGCAGATCGATCATAGCTCTCCGCTGATCAGCGCTCGGTAGGCGCGAATCATGCTTCCGGCATGCGCCTGATTTTTTCCTGCCAGCGTGAAAGCCGTTCCATGATCCGGACTGCTGCGCAAGAACGGCAAGCCGACCGACACATTGATCCCATCCATCCCTTCTAGAGATTTGAATGGGATTAGTCCCTGATCATGGTAGCAGGCAAGAATCAAGCGATACTGCCTTCTTACATGATCGACAAAAAGGCCGTCCGCCGACAGTGGACCTTCGATGGGCAAATTCCGATTTCTGAGTCTGGCGGCAAAGTCCTGCAGAAAGTCCAGCTCTTCGGTGCCCAGAAGACCTCCCTCTCCGCTATGGGGATTCAGACCACAAAGTGCAATTTTCCCATTCTCATAGGCAGGGCGATCCATGATCCAGGCGATTTGATCGATCAAATGGTCATCTTGAATAACCTGTGCCAGCTGCTCCGGTACCAGCCGCAAGGGGATATGCACTGTGAGTGGCAATACGGAGAATCCCTTTCCATGCATTAGCATTACCGGCCGGGCATTGAATCGTTCGGCCAGATACCCTGTGTGCCCGCTAAATCCGGTCTGCCCGGACAGGTGAACGTGCTCTTTGGACAGCGGCGCCGTCAGTAGACCGCCACATCCATGCTCAGCAATCCAGTCGCAGGCCGTGCTCAATGCCAGAAAGGAACGTCGGCCGCTCTCCGGCGAGGGCTTTCCGATTTCCACGCCATCCCCATCGGGCTCAATGACAGCAACCTGGCCAGGCGAATTCATGGCTCTGGCCAGCGCTTCATTTCTTTCAAAGTCTCCGTAATGTAGACGAAGTACATCGCGCCCGCTGGCATTTTCGTATGCTTCAACAAGCTTCTGCGATGGATTTGTGTGGAAGATGAGAATAGAGGGGCCCGAGGCTCTATATTCGGACACCAGTGGGTGTAGTAGTTCCGGGCCGACGCCGGCCGGATCGCCGGCTGTAATTAGGATGGGCCCTTCAGGACGCTTTTGCTCGCGGTCCAAACAGTTTTTCCAGAGATAGGTTGTCTCTTCCGTACTCTGCTTCGATGAAATCCCTTGCCGAATGCTTCAGGTCGTTGGAGATCATGCAGCGACCTTCCAGGATCACACCGTTCTGAATAATGAGTTCTGGAGTGCTGATGTCGCCCAGGATGCGGGCGGTGGGAAGAAGCATTACGCGGTTTCGTGCGGTGATGTTACCCACAATGATCCCCTCGACAATAACCGAAGTTGCCGTAATGTTCGTTTTTACGCGTCCGGTGACCCCGATGTAGAGCTGATCGGCCTGCAGCGATTTACCCTCGAATTTTCCATCGATCTTCAGGGATCCGTTAATGAAGAATCGACCGCTAAAATAGGAATTTTCGCCGATTGTGGAGTTGGTTACTTCCGATGCTGTCTTTACCAGGGCCATAGCGCAAAGTCCATTGAATCCCTGCGATGTCCAATCATTTTTGGCAGAACTCTGCCAGGCCTGCCTAGTTGCCCGGCGGCTTCATCTGAGGCAATCGTAGCTGCTGTATCGTTTGATTCAGAAGCTCGAGAAATTCCAGAACCACATCGCGGATCATGTATCCTTCGAGCAGTGTGGCATCTTCGAACTTAGAATTGAATTGCACCTGTTCGTTCTTGTTCAGCACTCCGGAGCCATTTTGCTGCACGTCGGCCGCTACTTTTTTCAAGAATTCTCGCATGAGCCGCAACACGTCGTTGGTTTCGAACAGAAATACCCTGGTTTGCTTGTTTTTCATTTTTAACAGCTGCTCGCGAAAGTCCTGCTTTTCGGCCTGGGCATATTCTTCAATGGTTTCGGTGAGGATTTTAAGATTTCGTAGTGCTGTGTCTAGATGGTGCCGCACCGTATCCCTTTCCTGGTTGAGCGAGAAATCCATTCTGGTGTGCTGCTCGCTGATGGCAGGCCAGTATTCTTTCTGTATTACATGTAGGATCGTAGCCAGGAAATTGACGTCCTGATCGGAACAGTTGGGCGATGCCTTGTTCACCGGGAACTTGTCCAGGATGTCATGCCCTCCGCTATCCGCACCCGCGGCCGCGCGCTTGGCCGGTGCACCGTCCAGTCCCACTTCCGCTCGCAGATCGTCTACATGGCCCTGGGAAGGATCAAAAGCAGGCCACAGTACCTTCAGCTTTTCCCGGTACTTGGACAATTCTCGCTTAACACGAGCTACCTGGTCGGCATTGGGCGATGTTCGAACAATGCCTTCCATCTGCTTGATGTAGCGGGTAATCTTATCGATTTCGGTTAACTGGTCCTGACTCAGCTCCACGCCTTATTCCTTTAATAGTAGCGTTGCACTGCAACAACTTTTATCCCCTGGAGAGGCGTACGAATTGTCGATGAAAGTAGCTTACATCCGGAAACCGACGAATAAAATACTCGGCCATCCGCCGGGCCTCGGTCTGGTTTCCTGATTCGCTGAGCCAGAGCACATAAAAATGCCGCGCCAGAGGGGAAACTCGAGCCGCCTTTTTGAAGAACCGATCCGCCCTGCCCTGAAATCCGGACCGGGCCGGCCGATGGGAATGAAGCACTGTATAAAAAAGGGATGCCGCCCGCCCCACTGCGCCGGAATGGAAACCCGATCTAGATCGATAGGCAGCCAGATCCATCCAATCCAATAATTCAGAGCGATCCGCCACGCTCGCCTGATCCAGTTCGGGCACCGCGGGTTGCCGGCGCATGGAATCGGCGCCCCGAAATTCAGCAAATGGTTCAACAGATTCCACGGCCTCTTCGGTGGCTTCCGGCCAGTGCTTGCGCAATCGCTCCAGGTATTCTTTTCCTTCCGTATCCAGTTGATTAATGGCATGCTTGAGCGCTGCCAGTCGGAAGAAGGTGTTCCGGGCCGGCAAACGTAGCAGAAGCCGGAGGATTAATCGGTATCGCCCCTGGATACCGGCCAAATAGATGCATTCATCTTCGAAAGTAGAATCATGGTAAGACAACTCCAGAGCAAGACGAAAGGCCAGGAATAGATGCCCGCGATGAAGAAGGTAGAGATAGAGCCAACGGCCGTTTCGTCGGTCCAGATCAGCAAATGGTCGTAAAGCTTTGAAATCTTCGGTATCGCTGGCCCCCTGAAAAGCAAGCGCGCTTCGAAGTCCCGAAAGATGCTCGGATGGTACGCCAAGTAGCCCCTGGTCGTAGGATTCGAATGCCACAGGAAATGCTCGGCTGAGCAAGGGATCTTCCAGACAGGCCGCCAGGAGCCCGCGAATGCGTAAATATTCGGGCCCGGATCGAATGCGGTAAAGTAGACTCATCGCCTTGTCCAGGCGCCCCTTCCAGAATAGAAAACGGATGGTCCAGGGTAATGCCTCTCTTTCTATGGGGGCCAGACGGTCCATTCCGCGCTGCATGTAACCCGAGGCCGCCGTCTGCAAAATTGATTCGGTTTTGCGTCGTATTTCTGGATCATGGGCAAATTCCGGCAGAAATAGAACATAGGGATGACTGTTTGCCGCAATGGCGCCGCCCATATCGGGGAAAAACAAATCCGCAGTCTCCAAGCCCTGTTTTAGATGACTGCGAAGAAACGGAAGATTCCGGTACACGTCAAAAAGCCCGTCGTGCTGCGAAATAGCCTGGGGTTCATCCTGCATTGTTGCTTTTGTAAGCGCATCACCCATGGTAACGGGATACTCCGGAATGGATACCAGGGCAGAGTCCACCCGCTGCGATTCGATGTCAAGAATGGGCGCTGGCTGTGACGAATGGGTTTTGGGATCCTGCTCTTTCCAGGCTTCTGGCAATTCTGTCGCAGATTCGGAAGACTCGGTAACTGCGATGGGACGAATCTCCACTTCCTGAATCCAGGGTTGCGGGGCGGCCATAGAGCCCACTCTACCCGGATTCGGCGCATTGGTTCCTTCCGATGCTCCTGCCTTGTGGCTCGGAGCAGGCATTTCCGTCGGGGAATGATCCGGTGTTTCCGGTGTGTCAGGGGTTGCCTGGGCGGATTGGGAGGGACCGGATTTCTTTTTCTGCTTCTTTTGAGCCGGCCTCGCGGGTGCACCGCTCGATTCCCTGCGCGCACGCAAGCTACGAATAGTCCAAACAAGACCAATAATGCCGACGACTACACCTGAAAAAATGGCAGCCACCACCACTACCAGAAAGTCCCCGCTGGGTAGATTCTTCAGAATGTCGATTTGCATGCTTCCCCCGTTGAAATCGTTGCATTTGCAATGCACAATTGTCCGATGGTAGAGTAAGGTTCCTCTTTAGATATAGGATCGGACAGTCCCATGAATCGAAGCGCAAATCTGCCGGTATATCTCGTAATATTCTTCTTTTTTTTCTGCCATCAACCTACGCAGGCCGGGCCCCTCTATGCGGACCCCTTTGAAATGCTGCGTGCCGGACGATGGTCTGATATTCTCAGCTATTTTCAGAGCCGCCATCCGGAAGATAAATCGGATTTCTTTGCTCTTGCGCGCGCCATGCAAGAGAGCCGCAACTACTCGGGGCTCAGTGCAGTGCAGCGATTTATGAACGTTGTGCAACGGGGCTGCATGCAGGACGATACTGAAATTGCTCTGCAATCCTGCCTCAGTAAGATTCCGGAAGACTCCGTGGGGGAGCTCCTGGAAAGATTGGCGCTCTATCGCGCGCAGGAAGCGGGCTACAAATCATTGAGCCAGTCCAGTCGCGAAGCCATTCTTGCCCGCGGCCGATTGTATGCCGGGGACCCCCTGGATCACCGCATACTTCAGAAGCGTCTGGATATACTGATAGACAACAAGCAATATAGTCGGGCTGTGGAAACGGCCTACCGATACGACGGATTGCACAGCGACTACACCGATTTTCTACGGGCACGAAGTCTGCGATTGGCCGGCAAATGTAATGAAGCGACCGATGCCTATTTCAAAGCAGCCGAACAGGATCCACCCGGCTGGCTCAATAAAGCGATCTACTTTGATCTCAAAAAATGCCATTCGGGTCTGCCAGAATCACTCGATGATCGACCGGAACTACAGCGAAAGCTTGTACTGTTTCAGCAATACATTCCGTCTTCCTATTACAAATCCAGAGAGGCGTTTTCCCCGTCGCGACTGATTGCAACTTCCAGCATGCATACCGTTGCCCGTGATGGAATGGTACTTCTGGAAATGGGCGACGATGCAGCCGTTATTGAGCTTTCATCCAGGGCCTATACCTATCTTTCCAGCAATCCCGACAAGCTGCGGTGGTGGATGTATCAGCTAAAACAGCGAAACCAGTGGCTACTGGCGCGGCGGCTATTCGAACGTTTTGAACATGCAAAGACCAGAGATCCGGCTCTATGGCATCTGTACCTTGAAGTCTTGAAGCACTCCGGAGACCAGGAGGCTTATTTCAAAGAATTGGTGGCCTACCTTAATGAGAACCATGCCGACTACGAGACTCACGATGAGCTCATAGCTTTTCTAATCGGTGATGATCCGCAGAAGCTGCATTGGGCAGACAATCGCTACTGGGAATACGCAAAAGCCATGATGCCCGCGCAGTCCGGCAGTGGCCGGTTCATCTACTGGCTCTATCGATATTATCAAGATAAAAGTCCCCGAGAAGAAGACGACCTGCGCGAAAACTTTTATTCGCATATGCCAGGGTCCTATTACAAGGCCGCCTTCTGGGACCTAAACCATTCAGAAAAACAAAACGACTTTCGCCAGGCCTGGAACCAGGTGCGCGACACAAAGACGTACTTGAAATGGGTGTCGATCTACGGCGGCAATGAAAACGCTCGAAAGTTTCTGGAAGGCAAGAACCTAAGCGCCTACTGGAATCCCGAGGCGGTGCGAATCCTGCGCGATCTGAAAAAAGACCAGGACGATGTGCCCGATGATATCGTAGATCTATTTCGATTGGGCGAATGGCAGCTTGGCATGGATTTCTTTCGCCAGACCTACAGCGGCAAAGTTAGCGAATATCAGTTTCTTCGAAGGCTGGCACAGGCCGGGCTCCGTAGCGAGACTCTTTTTGTCTCTGTGTACTACACTCGAAATCTTCTTCGTGCCAGCAAGGTAGCCGAAGATCCTTTCACACTACCGCCCGAATTGCTCAGCATCCTGTACCCACGACCCTACCATGCCATGGTGCAAAAGTATACCCGCGACTTTGGCGTGGACGAGGCAATGCTATACGGACTGATGCGCCAGGAGAGTATGTTTCGGGAACTTGCCGTAAGTAAGTCCGGCGCCAAGGGACTGATGCAAATCATGCCCCGCACCGGCGAATGGCTGGCAAGCCGTAGCGGGATGAAAAACTACGATCTTCTGGATCCGGAAACTTCCATTCGGCTGGGATCCATGTTTTTTGCCGATTTGCTTCGGATGTATGATCAAGATTTTCGCTGGGCTTCCATTGCCTACAACGGAGGACCTGGAAATCTGAAGAAATGGAAGGCTACCTATTATCGGGGGGATTTTAACCATTTCCTGGAGCACATCCCAAAGGCCGAGAGCCGTAATTACTGCCGAATCACGCATCAAAATTTCATGCACTATCGGATCAGTCAGCAGATCTACGGTTCCCGGTTGAATTGACAGGCAGACGGTTCTTTTTTTTCTAAGATAGACCATGAGCCTATCGATCTTCAATTCTCTGTCAGGAAAAAAAGAGCCTTTCGAGCCCGCCGATCCCAGTCGCGTAAAGATCTACAACTGCGGTCCTACTGTTTACAATTACAATCACATTGGAAATTTTCGCGCCTACATCTTCGTCGACCAGCTCCGCCGCTACCTGCATTTCCGCGGCTATGGCCTGGATCATACTTCGAACATTACCGACGTAGATGACAAGATCATCGAAAACTCCATTCGGGAAGGAAAATCTATCCAGGAATTCACGCAGCCATTCGTTGATGGGTTTCTGGAGGATCTGAAAACGCTCCGAATTCAGAATGTCGAGCATCGACCCAAAGCGACCGAAAGCATCGATACAATGGTCAACATGATTGGAGACCTGGAAAAGCGCGGCCACACCTACGTGGTAAACGGAAACATCTATTTTAAACTGAAATCCTTTCCAGAATATGGCAAACTATCGCGCATCGATCCACAGCAGCTAATGGCCGCGGCTGGCGGGCGATTCGAAGCCGATGAGTACACAAAAGAGGATGTTCGCGACTTTGCCCTCTGGAAAGCGCCGGCCAAAAAGGGCGAACCGGCCTGGCCATCCCCATGGGGCGAAGGTCGACCCGGCTGGCATTTGGAATGCTCGGCCATGATCCGAAGCGTCTACGGCCCCGATGGTATCGATATCCACACGGGCGGCATTGATCTGCTCTTCCCGCATCATGAGAATGAGATTGCCCAGAGCCGCGGCGCTTATCCAAAGGAGAACTTTGTCCGCTACTGGATGCACAATGAACATCTTCTGGTCGAAGGAAAGAAGATGTCCAAATCGCAGGGAAACTTCTTTATGCTTCGCGATTTGACCGAGGCCTCCCGTGCGCAAGATCTGGTGGATAAGAAGATTGCGCCCAAATGGATACTGGACTACATCGCGGACGGCTGGATGCCGATTTGTATTCGCTACCTGCTTTCCGCCACTCATTACAGAAACAAGCTTAACTTCACATTCGATGGAATCAAGGCTGCGCGAACGTCTATTGAACGTCTGCAGCAGGTGGTGGATTCTCTACTGGAGACTACAGGAATTAGCGAAGAGCAGATCGCTCTGGAGTTACAGAAGCGAAGAGCGTCCGGCCGACCTGGACACGGCTCCGATTCATTGCTTCCGGAAAGCAGCCCATTTCGACCGGAGCTGGATGAATTTATTGAA
>JAGRNC010000319.1 GCA_020440935.1 Leptospiraceae bacterium
ATGTTCCATTTTGACCGATCATTGACACAAAACGGATGCCTTCGACCCTGAGGGGGCATGAAACGCCGAAACAATTCTAGAAACTTCCGGTTTTTCGGTAAACGCATGCTGGCAGGTTTGCTGGGACTATTCTGCGTTTTACTGATGGCCATCGTCGCTCTGCTTTTGCAGGCAGCTCCACCCCGGCCCGCCCGGATCATTGGTAAGCTACCAACAAGCGAAAAGATGCCCGAAAACCGAGTGCCCACAGAGAAGATTCCCACCACTGCGTCCGGGCTTCTGAAGGCAGTCCGGGAGCGCTGCGATCCAAAGCCCTGCCTTCGACCGGAACAAGAAATTGGGCGCTATCGGGTATCCGGCTTTGAGAGGCGAATCGTTCGCGAATTTGATCCAAGCATGGACCAGTTCAAAGAGGGATTCGACGTAGATCTGATGGGTCCAAAATCCATGCGCATCGCTTACAAGTCCTTCGCACGCCATGTCCGCAACCAGGAGTCGATTAGAGAGTATTCGGCCAGCCTGCTGAACAAGCTGGAATCCATGGAGGAAGAGCTTTCAATCAAGCGAAAATACGAGATGCGAATGGATTTGATGAAAATTCACGGCCGCCTGGAGCAACTGTCGCAGTTCAAAAAGTTCAGCGCCGTGGATCCGGATGTGCCCACGGACTTTGTGCGCGCAGAAGAAGATGCCGTCATCCAATACAGAAGAGCAACCAAAGATGAGTTGTCGAGGAGGAACGAATAATGAAGAAAAAATCCATGTGGATTACGCTGCTAATGGCCGGAACCGTCGGACTGGGCAGCGCCAACGTGCTCATTCCGGATTCGGTTTCGCCAGCACGCAAGGCACTGCTGGCTGAAAAAAGATCCGAGCTGATAGAGATTCTGGAAGAGCAATGCGAAGAGCACGAAGTGGCGGCACTGGCAGCCGGTTTCGAAGAATTAAAGGAAGACATGGGGTCATCCAGCAAATTGAACCGATCCCGGATCTATGAAAATACCCATCATGCCATTGCTTATTTGCATCATGCAATGGATAAAGCCGAGACTTCTACCCCGACTTCTGGGCATACCGAAGATATTGCGCAGAGCTATTCGGAAGCTTCGGAAGCGGAGGATACACAGGGGGATGCGGCGAACGTCGAATACGCCAGGGCAAGCGACCGTGTCTACAAGGAAGATTATAAGGATGCCTTGCAAGAGCTTTATGACATTGAGGAACTGCTCGCGCCCGAGTACGCACCGAAGGTTCAAGAATCTACCGATTCCGATTCAGAATCTGCAGCCAAACCCCGCGCAGACACCTCCAGCAACCAGAGCGCCGGGATATCGAGCAAACCCCGGGATACCAATCATGCCCAGGATGCAAGCGGGATGTCCGAGGAGGCCACCGATGCCAACAAGTAGACGAATCCTGATTGCGACATTCTTACTTCTTTTCGGAACTTCAATTTCAGCAGAGCCACTGGGGCAGCAACTGGAGGATTTAAAAGAAAAAGGCTACGATTTGCAGCAGCAATTAGACTTACAGTTTCGCGGCGGATCGGATACAGTATGCCCCGATCAATTATATGTTGGCGGCCTCATGGGCGCCACCTGTCCGGGATACAGGCCCATTCCAGGATTCACAGCTTTCACCATGATTGGAGACAGCCGTACGGATTTTGCGAGGGGGCACGGTGATTGGCATCATCGGTGTATGCTCGGAAAGTACAATCCAGCACCAGTACATGATATTGCCATTGCTGGATCGACGGCTGCGAATTGGAAGGATTACCTGAACGGCCCATGCGATGGAAGTCAATATTTCAGTGACGACGTAGTCATCATGATCGGGGGAAACGATATTCTTGGGAAATTACCTCAGTTCGTCTTCGATGTTTTTAATGGCCCTAGAACTCTGGAGCGAATTACCGACAGGGCCGTGGCAGACACAAACTCCGTTGTTCAGAAGTTACGAGGCTGGAACAAAGATGTAATTGTTCAGGGGCACTACAACGCCAACCTGGTCTACGGCAATGACAACATAATCGTAACCTGGATTGTGGCAGCAGTCGAGAATTCCCTTATTAATTTGGACAATAAGACCAGGATTGCATTTACGTATCCGCACCGCAGCTGGTGTCAGGGTGGGTTCGAGATTCTTTTCTGGTTCTGGTGGGGGCGATGGTGGCCATTCCTACAGTGGAACAACTGCTTGATCCGCCACGAAGAAGGACAAAACGATGCAGGCGTCTCCTATGCTCCCATCCCTCAGTTCTTCACTCCAGAAATGTTTAACGATGGCGTGCATCTAAGCAAGTTCGGATATCCTGTCCACGCATACCATCTAATTCGGTCATTGCTGGCGAGGGGCTTTTACTAATGCATTTCAGAAGACACTTTTGTACTGCCTTTCTTTTGGGATTGTGCGCCTGTAGTTACCTTCTCGGCGGCTGCAGTCCATCAGATCCCAAGACGACCAACCAGGAATATCACCTTTATTATATCCTCGGTATGGCCATTGAAATGGTTGTGCAGAATGCTTCGTCAGCAAGCCATACGGTAAACTACAAGATTGGAGCGGCAGCATGCGACGAAATCCATGGATTTCCGCCGAACGAGCTGCCCGCCGGTGACTCTGAGCATTTCTCGCTACGCCAGGGACGGGTGATTCGGGTCGCTGTCGACCCGGAAAGCCCAAGCGAAGCTTGTTCGAAAGCCATTAATCTCGCCTTTCTGGATTTTCGACCCATCCGATGCATAATCTCGGACGGACCGGCCGTGGAGTGCCATCGCGAGGATAGTTAGGAGCCATTGGTGGATTGTTACTGTCCGGGCAACCCTATGGCCCGGGCAGTAAGCCAGGAGTAAGATAAATGGCAAGGGCCTGCCGATTCAAGGATACCGCGAACCGTTGTATTTTTATTGATTCGATGCGAGTATGGGCGGAAATGTATCCATCGTTATGAAGAAGTTCTTTAAATATACGGGCGTTAGCCTGCTTTCCGTTCTACTCATCCTTGGCATTATCTATCTTTTTCTACCCAAAGGTCCTCGGGATCCAATGCAATGGGACGACCCGCAGGGCAAATCGCGTCCTGCTGCGCATGGAAAAGACTTCATGGTGGTTACTGGGACTCCCTGGGCGACCGATGCGGCCGTGGAAGTTCTAGAAAATGGGGGCAATGCATGCGACGCTGCAGTAGCCGCCCTATTGATGATTAACGTCACGTATGGCGAGGCGGCAAGCTTCCCTTCGGTGGCCCCAATGCTTTACTATGATGCTAAAGCAAAACAGATTCACAGCTACGCAGGCGTCGGGACCGCACCGCAAGCAGCCACCATTGATTTCTTTAAAGAGAAAGGGTATGACTCCGTTCCCCGACGCTCTATCCTGGCGCAATTGTTGCCCGCTTCCCCGGACGCCATTGTTGCATTGCTGCAGCGATGCGGTACCAGGTCCTTTTCGCAGCTTTCTGCCCCCGCCATCAAAATGGCCAGAGAAGGATTTCCGGTGCACAATGTGATGATGGAAAACCTGGATATGGGACTGTTTACTCGGCTCGGTTTCACAATACTAATGCCATACAATGCCAAGGTCTATCTGGGCGGCCAATGGTGGCGGCCGCTTCATCATGCCAATCGATTTCGCCGGCCCGATCTTGCAAAAACCCTGCAGGGTATGGCAACCGCAGAAGAAGAAGCACTCCGCCAGGGCATGAGCCGAAACGCAGCGCTGGGCATTTTACGCGATTACTTCTACAAAGGTCCTATCGCCGAAAAGATCGTGGATTTCCATGAAAAAGAGGACGGTCTTATCACTGCTTCGGATCTGGCGCACTATCATGGAGCGTGGGACCAGCCATTACGCATCGACTTTGGCGAATACACGGTCTTGACAAACCCAACGTACACGCAGGGCATTGCCC
>JAGRNC010000320.1 GCA_020440935.1 Leptospiraceae bacterium
CAGCCTTACAGTGTAAGCTGATACACGTTCCTTACAGTGTAAGGTGTCAACCAGTTTTTCATAGGAAATGAATGGAATATGAGCAAGAAAGGAACCATGGCAAAGAAGGGCAGCACTGCCGCCAGACGGGCTGGCCGAAAAGGAGTGCAGGCGATCCGAATAACCCCGGAATCCATCGTATCGGCGGCCGTCGAAATGGCAGATCGGGATGGAATGGAGTCGCTAAGTATGCGAAAATTGGCTGCAAGGATTGGGGTGGAGGCAATGTCGCTGTACCACCACGTGGCTTCCAGGGAAGCGCTTCTGGATGGTATGGTCGATCGAGTCTTTCGGGAACTCGCTCTACCAGATATTGGGGAAACCAGCAGTTGGAAGGCCTGGCTCATCCAGCTGTCCGGGCGAATGCGATCCATACTCTTGCAGCATCCCTGGGCCGTGGGACTTCTGGATTCCAGGCGAAATCCGGGACCGGCCACGTTGCAGTATCAAGACTCCCGGCTGGGGCGTTTACGAAAGGCCGGATTTTCCGTTGCCATGGCCGCCCATGCGGTGGCTATCCAGGACAGCTATGTATACGGCTTCGTGATGCAGGAACTGGCGCTTCCCTTTGAGAACGGTGCTGACCTGGGGGAACTAGTGGACGATATTCGCAGCAGCATGGAGGAAGGGAAGTTTCCCCATCTGGAAGAAATGATGGAAAAACTCGTATTGCAGAAAGGTTACTCTTTTTCCAGCGAATTCGAATTTGGCCTCCAGTTGCTCGTGGAAGGCCTGGCAACCCGGTTAAAGAGCGATAAGTGATGGGCTGAACCTGGCTGGCCGCCCCTTGCGCAAGACTCAAGAGCCAGTGGGCGGATTCAAAATGCGATGGCCGGCGGCCTCTAAAATGTAGGTTACAAAGGAATCCGTTACCCCCTCCCTGGATCGATGAGAAAGCTTCCGGGCGTGGATTCTAAGGCAATTGGTACCGTTCGGTCCATTGCAGGACTGATCCTTATCGCGCTCTTCCTCGAGTGCAATGCGGCCGGTTTGCCCTGCCCATCCGCGGATCCTTCCTGCGATCCAGTTGGAGCGATTCTTGCTTTCCAGCCACGGCTTACGGATCGATGGGTTGCTGTGGGAGCAGCGGGCAACTTCGCTCTTTCGTCGGACGGTCAGAGCCAGTGGAGCAGCTTTACACTGGCGGGAAACAACCTCCGGGCTATCACCTACGGCTCGGTAGGTTTTGTCGCCGTAGGCGATGCGGGTCGCATTGTCCTGTCCGCTACCGGATTGTCCGGCGAATGGTTTGATCAGGCCTCGGGCACAGCCGTAAATCTTACCGACGTAACCTACGGAAATGGTCTTTACGTTGCTGTGGGAGGAGTACCCGCAGTCAGCGCAACTATACTGAGTTCCACAGATGGAATCGTCTGGACCGACCGCAGCATACCATTGAGCAGGCAGTTAACAAAGGTCCTCTTTGCAAACAACCAGTTCTATGCAGTGGGCGATGGAGGTATTCGAGCAGCGTCCGCGGATGGAATCACCTGGACCAACGAAACCGCAGGCATCAATCCCTGGACAACGGTGGCTCTCGGAAATGGGGTATTTCTATTCACCGATGATGCCAACAATATGTATTCAAGCGCTACTTTTGCTGGCCTGCCCGCCACAACCGGAAGTTATGCCTCGGCCGCCACGATTTTGGCTACACTGTTCCTACCCGTACAGGGGGTATTTTTTCTCGTTGGGGATGGAGGACAGACCTTCGTTACGAGCAACGGCCAGGGAGGAGCCCTTCTAGGCGATACAGTAATGGGCGTCGCGTGGGCTATCGCATCGGACGGCAGTACAGTGACTGTGGCCAGCGACCTGGGCAGTCTGGCCTACAGCACGGACCTATCAACCTTCAATCCGATCATGGTGGGAGGTAGCGCCTGGTACGGAATCCTGCATGCAAGGGTACCGGTAGAGATGGATCCATAAAGCAAAGAATGGATCGCAAACTCCATTCGCACACCGGAAACCAAAGTGAGCCGCACTCTCAACCGTCAGAACTATCTGTCTCTTCGTTGGTAAACAGCCAAATTCTCGGAGCCGGACCCGCCCTGGTCATCGATTCTTGGATGCAGATCTACCCAGATAGTACGAAGCCGTAAAGATGGATGCAGCTATGATAACCGACATTCCCCAGAAGATAAAGCCATAAGCTGGCTCGGCCGGGAATCTATGACGCATGGTTAGCCCCGTAGCCGTAAGGGCAACGCCGATAGCTCCGCTGAAGAATTGCATTAACTGAAAAAGACCCATCCCCGAACCCAGCTCTTCGGGATTTAGAACGCGAGACAACTCGTTGGAAACGCTGCTAAGAAGAAACGTGAAGGCAACACTCATCAGAATAAATACCAGCATAATATTCAGGTAAGATAAACCGGCGAGAAAAGTGAACAATACGGTGGCCACCAGCAGTAATGCGGGAGCATAAAGAAGGATCTGTCGGTTTCCCAGACGGTCAATGAGTCGCCCCACTCGGGGCGATACGATCATCGATCCAAAGGAGCCAGGAAAAATTACGAGGCCAGCTTGCATGGCGCTGAGATGAAAGTAATCTACGAGAATCTGCGGCATTAGATAGAGCATCGCAAAGACGCAGATTTGAGCTCCCAGGCCAGTGGCGACCAGGGCCAGGTACGGAGGATTTACAAGCAATGCTGGCATCACGAATGGGCTTGCGGCCACTCGAATGCGCCACCAGAACAGAGGAAACGCTCCCAGGGAGACCACTAGCGCCGCGAAAGAGGACTTTGTCATAGCCAGAAGCAATGAAGTGATTCCGATAGCCGCCAGCAGAGCGCCTGGCACATCAAAGGTACCGGTTCGCGGAGCTTCGTCAGGAATCTCCGACTGAAAGAATGGTATGAGCAAACATGTTGTCGCCGTCAGAAGAAAGAGATAATTCCATCCCAGATACTGGACTATGGCGCCGCCGACGATAGGACCCAATCCGAGCCCCACGGCAAACGAAGCCATTATGATCGCCATTGCCTGTCCGCGACGCTCCACCGGAATGTAGCGCGAAAGAAGCACCAGGGCCAGACCAGGAATGGAGCCTCCGCCGCTGGCCTGCAAAATGCGCGCAATCAAAAGGAACAGAAAGCTATTACTGAAGAAGCCCGCGAAGGCCGCCAGGCTAAAAGAAGACAGACCGATGATAAAAAGAAGGCGAATCGGTACGAAATCCGACAGTCGGCTGTATGTAATGGATGCGATGGCGAATGTGATCGAATAAGCGGTGACAATCCAGGACGTGGCGGCCGGATCCAGATCGAACTGCCTGGCCACCGATGGCAGAGCCAGGTTGAACATCATTGTGTTCATTACAACCAGAACGATGGCCAGGCCGAGCAGAAGAATCGTGGGCCCTTCGCGCTTGATGGCGCCGGATTTCTCGGACGAACTCGATGCACTGTTCACCTGGTCAGCTTTGGGCGTTGGTTCCAAGCCGTCGATTGGTTCCCGAAGATTACCGGCCATTTCGGCACGGCTCAAATTACGATTACCACCCGATCCGTCCGAACCTCTAAACCAATGACCTCAAAAAAAGGACAAATCGCGGCTACTGACTGTTGGCAAGTTCCGTTCCATCGATTCCAATCTTATAGAACTTCAAGCCGACGCTGACCTCGGCCGCGCACTCTCCGCTTCGATCCGGGCGGAACGGACGGGCGCTGTCAAATTTCGCTGGAATCACTTCCAGCCCATTGGCATCGACAAAGCCGAACTTGATCCATTCAGAGCGCTGGAGCTGAAAATAGCCTTTTATTCCATGATGCTCCAGTAGTTGCAAGACTTCGGCGCGGCGCTCGGGAGGAACATATCCCACAAGCATACGATGGCAGCTGAATAGTTCGCCCATAAGGCC
>JAGRNC010000321.1 GCA_020440935.1 Leptospiraceae bacterium
CAATACATGACCTTCGCCCTGATAGATCTTGAATGTGGGCTCGGTGTCCGTATACATGCGAAAGAACTCGGCCGCCTGAGGCGCCTGCTCCTTTACGCGCGGCACATCGTTGCTTCCAACTGCAATGAACAATACTTTGCCTTCCAATAACTTCTTAAAATGGGGCTGTCCGTCTTCCACCATAGGATTCATCTGAAAAAAGGACTCATAGTAATTCCCCTTAAAGCTTGCAAATCCGGCGTACGGGAAGGTATTAAAGGCAACACCGCCTCCGCCTTCATAATAGTGCGCAGCGGGGTCGCTAATCTCCAGCCCGGATTCATGCGCAATCTGTAGGTACGTGGCCGCAAACTCTTTGTCCCGGAATTCATCAATACTATTGAAGAAGGTCAATACTGCGTTGAAGCCTCCGGCGGAAAAGCCAGTGGGATACACTTTATCCCGGTTGCACAAATCTTCGTCTACCATCCGGTGCATTAGAAGATTTACGGCTCGTCTGGAATCATCGGCCCCGTCGACATTGCCTCCGCTCAGCATCCACCAATTTTGCACACTGATCAGAACAAACCGAAACTTTTCGGCCCGCTGAGTCATGTACGCCACCGAATTGCGGTAGTAGTTTTTGTCCTGCGAGTTTCCGTGGAAAAAGATGATGGCCGGCCGCTCCGAAAGCGCTGCATCCTGGAGCGATTGGGGAATATAGACCATCATGCGAACCACACCTGGCGCAACATCGAATTTGGAATATTGCACGGACACATCATACAGGCCCGGCTTGCCAGAAGCGAGAGTGGTAGGGAAAGTTAGCGATTGGGCGATCAACTTCGCATCCCCCAGAACCGCCAGAAAGATGATCACAGAAAGCACAAAGACCGGACTATTTCGCATGCAAGAGTAGACGCTAGAAATCCCGCCTTTACCTGCAAATTGTGGACTCTTTGAACTGGACGGACAGCCTGACATCATGCCCCCGGATCGTTGTGCACTTTCTGAATTTACGGCCTACGGCCTTTTTGTCCGCGGTACATTTGAAGAGCTATTCTCGGTTGTACCAGACGCCTGGAAACGCTTGTTCTCGATTCTACACTCGAACGATATGGAAAATCTAAATGCCCTGGAAATATCACTGGGTAGCGCCGATGGAATCTACACCGAATTCCTGGGAGTTAGCGCGGACCATGCTTCGCATCGACCGACAGAACTGACAGAATACAGAATCCCTGCGGCCGAATACTACCATCTGAACCACGATGGTCCGCTTTCGGCGATTCCGGAATCGTACGCAGTTCTATACGAGTTTGCCCGGCAAGAAGGAGTGCGATGCGATCAGTTGAAGATCGATTCCGGTTATCATGCGCATGCCAGCCTGCCCCATGATTTATACATCCGCATTGCAGGTCAGGCTTCGCAGCGCTGAAGGGAGAATGACATCCCCCGCAATCGCCAGCCCGGACGATCGCCTATTTCTCATACCAGATCTTCTATTGGGGGCTGGTGGCCGGGGTAGCAGAATCGGCATCTGATCCTTCGCTGGCGTCCTCGGCGCTGGATCCGGGGGGCGATAATCGCTCCAACAAGTCATTTACCATATTTGCGGTGAGAAATCGAAGCTGCCGGCCGGCCGTAGACTCTTTGATTTGTAATGAGTTCTCTGATCGCCATACGATGAGGTCCAGATTGTCCACAGATTCTAATCGATCCAGGGATTGTTGATCGGAGTAAACCACCGATCCAGTGTAGGGATCTACAAGTCGCAGATTTACCGACGCACTTACTCGAAGCTCCAGATCCTCCTTTCCAAGGCCCAATTCCCAGAATTTCGAATTTCTGGGTAGGTAGAGAAACAATCGAACCAGGGTATGGAGCGCAAAAGAACGGGTATCGTCATCTTTGATGAAAAGAGCTGCAATTAGCAGCAAAGCCCAGAGGGGAACCTTCCAGTATTCTACGTCCTTTCGCACTTCGAAATCGGTAATCTCGGCGAACAGGAGGTAATCCACCCCCTTCTGCCGCATCTCATCTTTTTGCGGCAGGTCGGCCGTTCCTGTAGTCGAGAAAGAGGCCGAGGAGAGTATTTCGAACCGGTTTGTTTGCTGAAGATTCGTGATTAATACTTCTTTTAAAATTTCTCCCCCGTCCATGGCTGGTGCCTCCGGTCCATCTGCGAGGGTTACCGAATCTGGTACCGAGGGTTTCGTTTTCCCCTCTGAATCTTCGGTGGCGCTATTGTGGGTTGCGGTATCGCTTTCAGACGGAGGCGGCAAGAATGGCGAATCTGAGTCCGCGGAATTTGGCTCGCTTGATTCGCGGGCTGGCCTTTCGTTATTTGATGTAGTAGATTTTTTCCTGGATTTCCCGGCAGATTTCACGGACTGCGTCGGAGTCTGATTCTCGGGGGCCGGATCGGTCAGGAATGGGTCCGGCGATGCTTTAGACCGATCAATGACTTCGGCAAACTGCGTGTTGGATATAAAATTCAGCTTATCCATTTGCGCCGAATTCTTGAAGGCAACCGGAAGAATTCGGATCTTTCGCGTAGTCGGCTCAAGCCGATTGACTTTCGGACCTTCGAGGGTCTGGAACGCTCTAAAACTGGAGCATCCCAGTTGCGCCCCTATTAACAGAAGCGCAACAATTCGACGCAAACCTTTAAGGGCGATACTTGCCATTCTGAATAATTCTCAAAACTAGATCTGCCATGGCGTAGCGTAAGAGCTTGCCTCCGCTCGATTTAAGAATATCGGTGCTGGCACCGCTGTACGAAAAGAGCACTCCCGCCGCCTGGGAGGTATCGGTTCGCTGATTTTCTATGGCACCGGCATCGCGGATATTCGCATCGGGTACGCCGAGGATGCGATAGTCGATTCCTGTTTCCACGATGTATTCTTCTTTGTTATACGAACCCAGAAGTCCAAACAATAGACAGAAGCCAGACCGATTCTTCCGAACCTCAAAGTTGGTGAGCGTACCAGTAATGAGAATTTGCGCTCCGAATTTCTCTTTGATTAATTGGAGCTTCTCAGGGCTGAGGTCTTTCTGCGTGCCAATCGTATTTTCGATGAATCCAGGCTCGATCACTTCAAAGTAGCCCGTTTGGAGCAACATGGTTGTGAGCTGAGCGGTGGCCGGCTCTACGAGAAAGGCCTTTCCGGTGAGGTCACGAAACGGAAGCAGCGCCACTTTTATCTTCTCGGTGCCCACCGGAGCCCGGGGCAGATCAATTTTTTCCGTGGTGTTTTCATATCTGGTGGGCTGAGGGGACATGCATTGTCCGGCCAACAGTGCTACCAGCAAAACGGGGATTGCTTTTCGTAAAACATACATAGCATTATATAGATGTGCCAGTGAGCCTTGAAGTTCAATCATTTTTGTATACCTCCAAAATCGTTTATTGACGGGTCCAAAGGATACAGGATCCATTTTACATGGATGTCACCATTACCCACATAGATACGGCCTGCTGTCTCATCGAGGTCGAGGGATTCCGAATACTGACAGATCCGGTCTTCGATTTACCCGGGCACTGGTATCACCATGGGTGGGGCGCTTTTTCCAGAAAGACCTCCACTCCCCGATTGGATGCGGCCAGCCTGGGCAGAATTGACCTGGTTTTACTGAGTCACCATCAGCACAAAGACAACCTGGATAATGCGGGAAAGACGATTCTGGATCGTGGGATGCCGGTGGTTTCTACTCGGGCAGCAGCAAAAAAGCTCCCCAATACCACAGGACTTGCCCCCTGGGAGACCACAGAATTGGCTATTAATGGAAGGAAGCTGCGCATTACCGGTACCCCCTGCCGACACCATCCTCCCTTTCTTCCGGGCTTTTTTTCCGGTCCCGTCACCGGATTTGTTCTGCAATGGGAAGGCTGCACCGAGGCCGTCTACATTTC
>JAGRNC010000322.1 GCA_020440935.1 Leptospiraceae bacterium
GGGACAGAGACCGAGTTTGAAGGTACAAAGCCAGCGACAGTCCAACCAAGAACAGGACAATCTCAGTCGTGACCAGAAGCGACAGAAATAAGTGGGCTACCGACATCGAAGTCTCCCCTGGAGTAATAATCGATGGAGAAGTTTCAAAATTGCGGACTCGATGTTTCTACTTCACCGTAGCGGACCGGTGTTGCTCGATTCTTCCATGAACCCCTTGATTCTATCATGGGTAACATCGAACACGGAATCTACGACCAGGACATGCGTCCCCGCTGCTCGCGCCGCAGCAATACCCTTTTCGTTGTCTTCTACTACGAGGCACTCATGAGGCTGAATTTTGAAGTGTCTGTTTGCGGTCTCATAAATCTCGGGATCTGGTTTTGCTCGACTGACGTCCTCGTTGCTAAGCATAAGATCCAGGTAAACGTCCAGCCTGGATTTCTGCATCATCAGTTCCACTGTGGAACGGATAGAATTGGAAGCCACGGCAAGATGATAGCCCTCGGCTTTTAGCCGGGAAAGAGCGTACTCGTGCTGGAATACGGGTTTACACCTGGAATGCACCAGGTCGGTTGTAAACTGCTGTTTTAGATCATTTATGAACGGATGGAGGGCCGTGGGCAATCCTGTCTCGATACTCAGCATCTCCAATTTCTTTCGCGTTGGCAGGCCGTCAAAAGTAACCAGGTGATCATATCTGCTAATGGAGAGCCCAAAGTAACCCAGCGCCTTGTTCAGTGCCTCATAATGCCAATCTTTGGCATCAATGAGCACTCCATCCATATCGAATACTACGGCTTTGATCGTCATTCGAAGAACCCCCTGGCCTCCTCGGGAAAATCGGTGCACAGCAGGGCCAGGTCCGATTCTTGAAACTCCATATCTTTCAGTAATGCCCAGTATGCATGGTGGTCTCGGCCGTGCAATTCCGGCGAGACAACACAGACCATCTTCCCCTGGCTCCAATGACCCTGGATCAGGGCCTCATCGGGCCAGTCGCTCTGAAACATATCGAGCCATACTCCCTTCGCCTGCTCGTAAAGGGCAGGACCTGGTTCGTATTCGCTCTGCCTCGTGTAGAATTGCAATTCTTCGCGGGCATAGCCGAGCGTATCCGGTATGGACATATCAAAGAAGAAGTAATCGCCCACATTAAATCTTTGCAGTTCCTGCTTCAGCATAGATTGCAGACCATCCGCTTTGATATTGAGCGCCAGGGTTAGGTCATCCGCAGATGGCTTGAAAGACTGGCGGAGTTCGAGGAATTCGGAGAAAGTGTACGCATCGGCTCCTGGTGGGTCGTGGCTGATTACAAGTTGGCCATTTCTATCCCTTACATCTGTTTCCACGCCAAAGCCGGCCGCGAAAGACCGCTTCATCGCCTCAAGAGAATTTTTCTCCTGCTTTTGCTCCCAGTATCCTCTATGCGATAAGATCTTCATACAATGCTCAGCGTCCGTGATCGATTACTGCTTTGGCGCCCTTTGCAAGAAATGCCGAGGTGCCGGGTCCAAAATGATATGGATTGTGTCCTTCCATTATTCCCCTGTACAGTCCCGGGCGTTCCACTTCGGAATCGGGCACGGAAAAAGAAAATAATCGGTCTGGCCAAAGCTGCGCGAGGGAATGGATGCTATTCTCTATTACTGCATGTCGCTCGCGGTATAATTCCCGCGACTCAAAGGCCACGGGAAAGTGAAAGAATAAAATCTTCACCGAGGGAAAACGGGCAAACAGCGTTTGGAATAATTCCTTATATGTTTCTTCAATTTTATTCAGGGGTAGAAAATCTTCGAATTCGAATTGAGATTTAAAGTCCGTTGAGTGACGTATGTCGCCATAACAAGCGGCGAAAGACCACCCTTCTGCGCGATGAGTAAACTTGCGATCCACAAGTTCCGAATAAGAATCCATCAAAACCCATTCCGACAAATCGGACAAATCGAGCCAGGCCCCACGCTCCTGTTGTTGGATCAATTCCAGAATGTCCGGCCTTTTAATATGCGGCTCTATGATTCTGGACCTGGGGCGGCTCCCGCCTTTCAACCAGGAAAGCAACAAATCTGCCCTACCTTTCTGAATGTTTGCCAAGGCACCCAGGTCTCCTAGCCCCGCATTGTACACATCTTGCCCAAGACAGGCGAGTCGGCCGGCTACTGTTTGCCTGCGGAGGATGAAATTGCGAAGTTTCTTGAGCCTGGATAGCATCTTTCTCTACCTTCGAATTAGCCCCCGGAGGAATCCGCGAACGCCTCTTCTTTGAAAACGACTCTCGGGATAGATCGTATAGGTGCTCGATCCCTCCCTTTTGGGAGCTGGCAGCCTGGACGCGATCTCTGCAAGCCGCGCAAAGAGATTGTATCGATCCAGAATCAAATCGATAGCCGAGTTACGTTCTGAAGCCGAGCGCGAGTACGCGTCACCCTCGATGGCCTCTTCAATCGTTTGAATACTTGCAGAGAGATTGTCCGGGTCTATCAGACCAAAGGATGCAGCGGGAAAATAATCGCCAATATTAGAGCAACCATGGTAGAACGGGTAGCATCCTGCAAGAAAAGCGTCGGATAATTTTTCCGTCCAGTAATCGGGATAAGAGGAATTTTCCATGGCCAGGGCATATTTATGCGGAGCCAGGACATCCCATTTGTCGGAGATTCGATCGATACCGACGCCGAGGAGGAGCGCCCGATCTTTGAATTCCTTTTTTAATGCGAGCGCAAACTCGTATCGCTTTCGGTGTCCTGCTGTGTGAATCTTGCTCGAGGTTACGATTACGAGTCTGTCATCCTTTTCCGGATAACTGCGATTTCGGAAATCGTCGTACCCCCTTGTTATGGGGCGCTCATCCGTGAAGAAAGGCCAGCCCACCATCCAGGGCAACGACTGGGCGCTACGAATAAATCCTGGATGATCGATTCTGCTGTCTACACCAACGATGGTACCGAATTGCTGGAGGAATCTGGGGTTATATTCTTTGACGCTCGGCGGCTCGCCGGTGAAAAGGATTCGGCGTTCGTGCGGACAAGCCGTACTCACCGGACGATCGAAACGGTCATACACAACTAGAAAGTCTGATTCCGGCTTTCCCGTCCCAAAGACAAACTTATACGAGCCCCAAACCGGGTTGCGGCCTGGAAAATGCCTCAAGTAGAATTCTACAGGCATGCTTGCGTCTGAAACGAAATGAACCGTTTTCTGTAATTCCAATCCGTCCGCCGACAAGTTAGCTGCCTCTTTTTCTTTCAGAGAATTGATTCAATTCAACTCCTCAAGCCCTGGCCACAAATACCACTCCCCATGTGTTGAGGCCTGGCTCCGCCCCCGTCAGCCACTCTTCGCTATGCAGCAGCTCTACGAAACCAGCTTTTTCCAGCATGTATTCAATTTCCGGACGAAACAGATAACGCATATGGTGAGTCTCCCGAATTTTTTCGCGCTCACCAGTCTTTAGATTCTCCATATGCAGTTCGTAGTTCACATCCACCACATTTCTTTCCACGTGTAGTTCCGGTTCTGCCAGGCGAGTGACCGAGATGGTTTCATCATGGAGACGCTTAATCCGTACAGAGGGACGTTCCGTAAGCACCGCAGGTCCATACCAGACATCGAAAAGGAAAAGGCCCCCGGATTCCAGATGATTCCTTGCCGTAGCGAATGCGTTTTCGAGGGATTGATTGTCAGTTTGATAACTAATGACGTGAAAGAGAGAAAGCACACAATCGAATGTGCCACCCAGGCGAACATCCCGAATATCGCCTTGGGAGAACTGCAAAGAACCCCGGCCTTGCTGAGCCAGATGAGCGGTTTCGTGTAGTTTTTTTCCTCGTTCCAGGGCTTCCCGAACCATCTGCTCGGAGCGATCGACGCCATGAACGGAATACCCCTTGTTCGCGA
>JAGRNC010000323.1 GCA_020440935.1 Leptospiraceae bacterium
TCTGCTGTAGATCTTTTGAAACAGGAAAGAGATAAGCCAGATTACGAGCAGCAATGATAGAATCAGTAGAGCGGACCAACCGGTAGCCTCCAGTACATCCCGAAACTCGCCGGTAAGATAGGCCCACAGAGATTGAAAGCTCGTGGACTTCAGTTGAATGGGTTGGGAATCAATGCTGGTCTCGCTACTGGGCCCGTCCTGGGTCCCAGGATCGGCACCGTCGGATTCGCCGGGAGTAGCATTTTCCTGGCCGGGCTCATCGCCGGTAGTCGGCGATGGTTGCGAAATCTCGTTGTTGATTTGTCCAGGGTTGTGCTGGTTTTCTGGCGCCGGTTGTGCCGGGCCTGGGGATTCGGCCTTTATTGCTACGCTGCATGCGAGAATCAAGATAGCGACGCAGAAGCGAAACTTATTTTCCCTGGTTGTTGGACGTCGGGGCATTTTCCCTGAGCGAAACATACATCTGTTTCGCGGTCAATCTTTTCTGCGGTTCGGATGCACGTCGCAGGCTTCATCCAGGGATCTGGATACTTCGCGCGCAGCCCTTTTCCAGGACCAGTGCTGCATGTTCAGTTTACGGGGCCTTTCGCTACGCTTTCCGGCTGAGGCGGCAATATCTATAATCTGATCTGCCCAGACATGATAATCCATGGTGGGAGCAAATCGGCAACCGGAGCCAATCTCACGAAACACTTCAATGTCCGATAGCAGGCAGTTCTTTCCGTAGGCGAATGCTTCCAGAATCGGAAGTCCGAATCCTTCATGCTTACTGGGAAACAATAGATATCCGGCATTCTTATAGCACCAGGCGAGTTCTGGTTCGCTGGCCCCCTCCAGAAAGAATATTCCTTCCTGTTCCAATTTGCCCGATTGCAGCAATGCGTAGAACTCTTCATTCCTCCAGCCTTTCCGACCAACAATGAGTAATGGAGGCAATGGCTTCTTGCTTCCGGAAAGCGCACGGTGCCGGGCTCGGGCCAGTCGATACCCTTCTACAGCGGTGCTTTGGTTCTTTCTGGGCTCGATGGTGCCCACCATCAGATAAAAATTCTTCCAGTCCTTTTGATACTGTGCAGGACGAACTGGTTTTACTTCCGGCATCTCGAATCCTGGATACACTACCACAAGACCCGAAGGATCCACCGAATGAATATATTGCAGAATATGGCCTTCGGTGGTTCGCGACAGACAAAGTACCCGATCCGCTTTGCGAATCACAGGAGGGCTGAGCCATCGCTGCTGCAATCCTGTCCATCCCACCATTGTGTCGCGGGCTACAAATGCATTGAGGTCATGAAAATTAACTACAGTGGGGAGATCCAGGCGCAAGGGCAACATGCCAATGGTACCCCAGAAAAGATGGCAGCCATGCTCCTGCAGTCGACGAGGGAGCGCAAATTGAGTCCAGAGGATTCCGGGTAATCTGGATCGCTGCACATCCATGGTTACGTTTCCATAATCCAGAAGATGCTCGTATTCGGAATGCATGGGCCGATGCGTGAAGAATACAAATTGATCCTTCTTCCGCATTGGAATTAGATAGCGCAGCACCTGATGAAGATACCGCGCATTGCCTGTGCCGGGAAAAGCCAGCGGTCTTGCGTCCAGTCCGATGATCATAGGGTAGTATCCGGAATTACCTTCGAATTCCGGTCCAACCTACAGATGGGCTTCCCGAACGCAATCAGGATCGAAATTGTTCCCTTCGTCGCGGCTTTAGCTCAATGAGCTTGGTATTGGCTGTTTCCGATTCATCGATCAGGTACCTTACCGTGTGCGCCACATCGGAGGGCTCCAGCACAAAGTCGCGAACGTCTGCCGGGCCACCTCCAAATTCAGTGCGTACACCGCCCGGACAAACAGCTGTCACCGCGATGCCGAACTCTTTGACATCTTCGCGCAGACACTCTGTAAATCCATTGAGGGCGAACTTTGAAGCCGCATAGGCGCCCCCGTTTTTGAATCCATTTAGACCCGCCACCGAAGAGATATTGATAATCTGGCCCGACTTTCGGGCAATCATATCCGGGAGGGCTGCCTTTGTCAAAAGGAAGGGGCCCATCAAGTTCGTGTCCATGACGGTGCGGATGTCATCTTCCGAGAGTGTATCGACTCTTCCGAAACGGCCAATGCCGGCGTTATTTACCAGAACATCCACCCGGCCCATGGCTTTGATGGAGGACTCTATCAATTTCTGTATGTCCTTTGTAGAAGTAAGGTCGGCCGCAAAAGCTTCTACCCGAGCTCCCGCGGATTGTAGATCGGACTTCACCTTGTTAAGCGCCTCTTCGGATCGGGCCGTCAAAATCAGGGAGTATTTTTCGGCCAGGTTTTCCGCAATGGCCTTTCCAATGCCGCGGCTGGCGCCCGTAATCAGTACAACTTTCTGTTTCTCTTTGTCTGTCATCCTGGTAAAATAAATGTCTTTTTGCGGTCGGGCCCTTATTTTTCGCAAAGCCACTAACTTCAGCAATGTATTGGTGTCGCCCTTGAAGGACCGGCGAACAATCCGGCAAAAGACGAAAAAGGAGCAAACGATGGCTGCCGATTATGACATTTCTGTTCTCAGCCCTGCATCGGACTGGGAATCATTTCTGAGCGATGGTCTCAATGAGCACATCGGCTCCCTGATAGCCGAAGCTGGCTTTCGTCCGCTGGCAGTAAAAGCAAAGCAGGGAGATACGATTTGCGGCGGAATATTTGCCTATCTAAATTGGAACTGGGTGCAGGTGTCGTTGGTATGGGTCCATCCCGAGCATCGTGGTAACGGACTGGGTTCAAAACTAATAGATGCACTGGAAGCGCGGGCCCGTTCGGAAGGATGCAAGTTCGCTCATCTGGATACATTTAGTTTTCAGGCAAGACCATTCTATGAACGGTTTGGCTACGAAGTATTTGCAGAGCTTTCGGAATATCCTCCGGGCCATTCACGATACTTTATGAAAAAGACATTGTAAGCCGCCCACTGACCGTTGGGCCGGGCTCATCAACTTGCAACGTGTAGTTACACCTTGCCGGGGCCTTTGCAAAGTCAAATAAGCAGACTGGACTATAATTTATTGTAGCAAAAGTCGATGGCCATTCTAGATAGTAGTCATGCTAATCCGGGAAGAGGATGTACGATCGGCCAGGCTAATTTTGTTTACCGATCGAATCCTCGAAAATCGAGGAGCTCAATCCCTGGACAGGCAGGCTGCTCTGCTTCCCGAGCATTTACGGCTCACTCTGGCCGAGCGGCACGATCGACTATGGCTTCGATCCGAAGATGAACGGGCCATTCTTGTACATCTGGCCGAAAACCTCGATGCCTGGGATATGCTCTGGGAAGCGGGTCGGGATTGTGTGTCCATCTATCTCTATTCGCTATCATCGTCCCGGTTGCGCTTTGCAAGTATTGAGGATGGAATCTATCAGATTCCATCATTGATTGCACACTTCATCACATGCCTATCTTCCTTTCTGGGCCGTGGAGAAAACCCGGGCGAATACCAGCTCTGTCTGGAGTACAGAAAAGAACATAAGGCCCATCCGGTGGATAATCTTTTTATCGAAGGTCTTATCGAAGGAATGGTGCGCTTTCTGCGGTTGCGCGAATTCGAATTAAAGCCCCTACAATCCAGCCTTCCCGGGGCCGATACCCACCTGAAATCCTGGCCTTCGGATGTAACCTGGAATGCAGACATCACTGTCTACGATTTGACTGTGGGTAAAAGCCAGCATCCATTTCCAGAAGAAGAAACCCAGGTAGAAGAGAATACAGAAAAATTTGTATCGAGAGTACTTAAGCGTTCGCAGGAGATCTTACAGGAAAGCCGCGAACTGATGACGGCCATTGAATACCTCAATATTGCAAACGACGAACTGGAAAAGAAAATAGAGGCGAATCATCG
>JAGRNC010000324.1 GCA_020440935.1 Leptospiraceae bacterium
CTGGCCACGCACCCTTTGAGTAACGGCGGACCGGCCAGCCTCGAAGTGATTCGCTTTAGTGTGACCGATACCGGCCGTGGCATCGACGAACAACAGCTACATCGCATCTTTGAAGCTTTCTACCAGGTAAGCGCAAACAATCTCCAGAATCCCAGCGGTAGCGGTCTGGGATTGAATATTTGTAAGAAGATTGTAGAGCTCATGGGATCTTCGCTAAAAGTCCAGAGCGTTCCTGGCGAGGGCAGCCACTTCTTTTTTACTTTGCAGTTACCCTCCGCCAGCCCGGCCGAAAAGAAAGATGAACAAAAACCTGAAGAGCTCCTTTCCAGAGGCCCGGAAAAGCCCAGAATCCTTATTGTGGAAGACAATCAAGATAACCAATTCCTGGTGCAGCGATTGCTCGGTGAATCGCTCTATTCCCTGGATGAAGCCTGGAACGGCCGGGAGGCCCTGGGTAAGGTGGCCGCAAAAGATTACGATCTCATTTTAATGGACCTTCAGATGCCGGTTCTGGACGGAATTTCGGCTACTCGATTGATCCATAGAAGATTTCAGCGAAATCGGAAGTACCGAAATAGAAAGCAACCCCCGATCATTGCGCTAACGGCGAGCAGTCTGGAAGAAGATCGCAAAGTTGCCCTGGCCGCCGGAATGCATCTGTTCGTAACCAAGCCAGTATCGCCCGCCGCACTGCGAAAAATCGTAAATCAAACATTGAATGAAAGAACTTAGTGCACACCCTGCTCAAAACGTCCCCTATCTGAGGCTCTATCTTCTCATAACGCTGGTCAATGTCGGCAGCAACGCGTTAACCTTTCTGGGCATTAATATGCTTCGCCTGTATATGAGCGGCGCCTGGCAGTACGGTCTGTTTCAGCAGGCCCAGAAGCAGGCTATCGAAAATGGCACGATTATTCCGTTCTTGTTGATTAGCTTTGGAGTACCCACGCTGGCCGGCATCTCCTACTTTGCCCCCATCATTCGTGTGCAATGGATTTCGCATAGAGGATACAATCCATCTGCAAGAATCTGGAACACTGCCTGCCGTTGGCTACTGAACGCTCCGTTCTTACAGGGATTAATTGCATTTCTGGGCTGGACCATTGGATCGATTCTCTCTTTCCAGCAACTCGGCAGAATAGAAAGCTCGGTGGGTGTGGATTTTTATGCGGCGAATGCCCTGGGATCGGTCCTGTTTAGCTTCTTCACGTTTGTCAATGTATACTATTCGCTGGAATGGATCGTACGCCGATTCTTCATTAAATACTTCTTTCCCGACGGACGCGTCAGTCATATTACCGGGGTAATCAATCCATCGGTGAGAATGCGCTTCCTGTTACTCTTTGCCGCCATTTGCGTTTTCCCGGTTACTCTCTATGCGCTCATTCTCTCCAACGTTACCTTCGACGGCGCTCCCTTTCCAGTTTCCATCGCTTCCGGGTCGGCCGCCAGTCTGGTATTCCTGGGTTTTCTTGCCACCTGGTTTATTGCAAGCTCCTACCAGACGCCGCTACGCGAAATGACCCATGCAGCCGCTGAAATCGGCCAGGGAAATCTGAAAATCCGAGTGCCGGTGCGCTCCAACGACGAATCCGGGATTCTGGCAGAAACAGTGAATCGGATGGCCGTGGAACTGGAAGAAAAGCAGCGCTTGCATGAGACCTTTGGGCGAATCGTAGATCCTACCGTCCGCGATCATTTGATGCAGTCTGACAATAGCGCCCAGAAGTTGGAAGTATCGGTACTCTTTTCCGATATTCGCGGTTTTACCACTCTAAGCGAAGCGATGGCTCCCGAAGATATTACAAATTGGCTGAATCGCTACTTTGCCGGAGTAAGTAGGATCATTCGGGACCATGGCGGAATGATCGATAAGTTCATAGGCGATGCGGTAATGGCTATTTTCGGCGCGCCCGTCCAGCGCGATGATCATGCAAGGCGAGCGGTGCAGGCAGCGATCGCGATGGAGCGATTTAGAAAGGAAATTAGCGATCAATTTCTATCGGAAGGTCTGCCCGAACTACGCACTGGAACCGGAATCCATTCGGGTGCGGTGGTGGCAGGCCCCATCGGCTCCTCGGATCGAATGGAGTACACGGTGGTAGGCGATACGGTGAACCTGGCCAGCCGTCTGGAAGGACTGACCCCAAAACTGCAGAAGAAAATTCTCATATCAGAGAGTACCGCTTCCAGCTACGATGGCCCGGTGCGTAAGCTTGGCTTTGCCCGAGTGAAGGGTCGAAAAGAACGAATATTGGTGTATGAAGTGCTCCTCTGAGGCGCGGCGACGAATGCGGACCATAATTCCTTTGACAGTTAGCCCCGCTGTGGGCAGAGTATCGCCGTGAGAATTCAGATTCTCCAGCATGCCCCCTTCGAAGGGCCCGGTCACATTACCGAATGGGCTGCCTCTCGGTCGTACTCTCTGGAGGTCGTGCATACCTACAAAGGAATTGCTCCCGGTATGCCCGATGAATACGATTGGTTGATTGTCCTGGGCGGTCCTATGAGCGCCCTTGATGACCCTTCCTGGCTACGCGTGGAAAAGCGCGCTATCGCCGAGGCGCTCAATGCGGCCGCTGCAGGAAAGGTCCGGGTGATTGGTATTTGCCTGGGCGCACAATTGATTGCCCACAGTCTTGGCAGCAAGATCTATCGAAACCCGGAAAAGGAGATTGGCTGGTTTGACATCAATTTCAGCCAGGAGGCTCGGGATTCGCTACTATTCGCGCACTACCCCGAACAATGCATTGTCTTTCACTGGCACGGAGAATCGTTCGATCTACCGGTGGGAAGCGATCCTATCGGAAGTAGCGAAGCTACGGCACAGCAGGGCTTTTTTCTTGGCGAAAATATCTTTGGATTCCAGTATCATATGGAGATGCTTTCCAATGGTATCCATGGACTCATGAAACATTGTAAGAAAGATCTAAAGGGCCATGAGAAATTGCCTTTTGTACAATCTCCCGATGAGATTGTGAGCGGAATCGCCACGCATTCGCCGGCCAACCGACGAATTCTGGATCAATTTCTGGATCGGTTGGCAGAACGAACTTGAATGAGGATTACTATGATATCAGCAATAAATCGCGGCCGCAAATCAGGCAAAGTAAGCCTGGTTTTATTGGCCATGGCCCTACTCTTTTCCTATTGTGGATCTGCGCAAAATAGACTCCAACGACCGGACACTTCGAGCTGGACGCTCTATCGAATCCAGGAGGCATCCGCCCAATGGATGACACCCGCAGACTGGAATGCTACATCGAAGGATGCGGCCATCGAACTGGACCCGCCGGAGCGCTATCCGGCCATGCGATTTGCGGCGGTGGATGGAGGTCTGCGACTTTCGCATAGAGCGGCCCTGGAGAAAGAGATGAATGATATGATCTCTTTCTGGACTCCGGTGGAAAAGCTCAAGGTGAACGGCATGGATACCTGGTTCTGGACCGGCCGTGGCGGCAATGCAGGTCTTCGGTATGAGCTGCATGTCTGGCTCATCGATCGAGGCAATGCATCGCTGGTTGTGCTGGCTTTTATTCCAGAAGAGCAAGTGCCCACCGCCGGCCCGGTTGCCTGGAGCGTTGTGAGCACAATCGAAGGATATTGAGTCGGCAACGGCCCCGTTAAGCGAAGCTTCTTAACCCCAATCTACAAACCGAGTACGCGTGCTTTCAGTAGATTTCGCGTAGTCGTTGTACCCCAATTGATCTGAAAATGCTCATAGGCACCCAGGTCCTGAGGAGTGATGGCCGTGGTATGACCGGTCAGTTGCGCGCTTCGGAAGGGCACAATGGCATCGCCGTCAAATCCGTCGGCTTTCAGGACAGGGCATGCCGCCACCATTATAGCGCTGGCATCCGATGGGCTGGCGAAGCTTCCGCAATTCGAG
>JAGRNC010000325.1 GCA_020440935.1 Leptospiraceae bacterium
GTCCCATTCGTAGAATCCCGTTTCAACGAAGTACGGACTTTACCATTGCATCGGTGACCGCCCTGGGACCCGATGGCGGTCATTCGACTGCGGGATTTGGTATTGAGCATATCTAGCTCATTTGATTTCCAATTAGGCATTCATTGGATCATTCAAATATCTTTTCCAGCTCAGCGGCTATGGCCCCGGGACTTGCTGTGGCCGGAATCGTGCCCAGAAGATGTCGCTCCGAGTCGATCAAATAGAAGAATAGAGAATGATTCACCCCGTATTCGCCCACGGTAGTATTTCCGGCAGCCGGCGCATTGGCGAAGCTCGCCCCCAGATCGGTAGCCAGGGTCTGAATCGAATCTAGATCTCCCGTAAAGGCATGGAGTTTGAGCGGCGCAAATTTTTGCTCATATCGCGCCAGAACATCGGGGCTGTCGCGCTTTGGGTCTACGCTAATAAAGACCGAAGTCGCCGCATTCTGTAATTCGGGATTTTCCTGCATTGCCAGTCGCAAGTGCGAAAGCGCCAGTGGACACATATCCGGACAATGGCTGTAGCCCAGATAAACGATTAGATTTCCATGAACATCGGCCATGTTTACATGCCGGCCTTTGCTATCCAAAAGCTGAATGCGATTCAGGCTTCCCACCACTCTCTCTTTTTGTTCCAGAGACTTCTGGTTTCTCGCAATCCAGGTTCGCACCCCTAGAAATCCAAGCGTGGCAAAAAGCGCCACAAGAACGATGGTCAGTAAGTTCTTCTTATTCATAGAATTCTCAGTAACTATTAGATTTCGCCCTGCCAAGGAGCAAATATTGGCCGGCACGATTCAAAATCGAAGCCGGGTCTGCGGGCTTTCACATACAGATTGGATCCATCCTCAGACGGCAACAAACCATCCCATGGCGCCCTTCGCCGCCATGTACGATTGGTGGGGATGGAACATATAGCGGCCTTTGCGTTCAAAACGCACTTCCAATATGGCACGCTCGGTCTGTCCCAGAGTAACGATGTCTGTATGCTCATCCGGAGTCATGCGAGTCCCCGTACGGTATACATCAAAAGTCTGTGCATGTAAGTGGAATGATGCGATGGGATCGAACTCCACCATATTCACAACATAGATTCGCACCAGCTCGCCCACCTTTACCCTTATCGGATAACGGTCGTAGAAACCGGCGATTCCATTCCAACAGAACAGATCGTTGCGACCGCGACCGCTCAGATCGTAGCCGTTTAAGATCAGGACTACTTCCCGGGCCGGCGGTCGAGCCGGATTGGGATCAACAATCAGTGCCCCCAAAAGGCCTTTTGCAATGTGCGTATCGATGGGAGCGGTATGGCAATGGTAAGGATGAATTCCTGGCGGGCCAGCTTTGATAATGTACTCGGTGGATTTTCCGGGCGGAATCGGCTCCCATCCGTCATAGTTTACATCATGCGTCCCGTGAAAATGCAGCGAATGCGGCATGGACGTAAGATTATTGAAATGAATCTTTAGAGTCTCGCCTTCGGTGGCGCGCATGATTGGACCCGGAACATTTCCATTAAAAGTCCAGGCTCTAAAAATGCTTCCATGGGCTACATTCAACGGTCGATCGATGGTATCCACTTTGTATTCGCGCACTCCGCCTGGACTGCGCACTGGCGGCAGCAAGCCGGATTTTCGATCCGAAAGCGCCGTGTAGGTGATGGCAGCAGTGGTGGAATCTTTCTTCTGGATCGTATTCAGCGATCCCTGATTTGACTGGCGTTCGAATGCAGAAAGATAATCCCGCCCCAGAGCCGCTGGCGGATGCACCATACTACCGTAGGAATTTCCGATTACTTCCAGGCCCCGACCGGTGGTGGCCTGCGCAGGGCCCAGACTGGACTGGTATGTGGGTTGAAAGGAAGTGCCCGGTTCGGCTACCACCGTGGAGGCATCCGTGACGCAGTCCAGGGATCCCGTTGAAGTGGTCTCCGGCGAACTCCCGTAACCGATAGGAAGGGAGGTACGGTTACCTTTGAGCAGACCTACCAGCCCGCCCCCGGCCACAGCGCCAGCCCCTCCCAGGCCAATCCACTTTAAGAAATCTCTACGTTTCAAGTTCCCGATATGGAAGATATTGCTACCAGAAGCAGGAGCAATACGATTCCGCCAATTACCAGATAGTTTCGCACCCAGGAAGGTAGCTTACTTTTTCCGGCCAGATGGTACGCGCCCGCTCCTACCAGCGGAAGGGCCACAATGGCGCCCACCCACAATGCGCCGGTTTTTGCTTCCACATCTTCGCGGCGGGCCAGATCGTACAGCGCCAGCGGCGCCCATACGGCCAGCAAGATGAATGGCACATAGTAGCCATAAAAGTTCAGCAACAGCTGTATAAATCCCGGATTATCAAATGCTTTTTCCATAGTTCCCCTCTATTCGTGCAGCGTTACGCTGCCTCGGCGCATTTTGGGCTGCGCCCGGGCCCTTTTCGCATACCTTCGCTTTCGCTCCGGCTTTTCCTAGTTTAAGTATTACCAACGCTTTCGCTTTCTAAACTCCCAATGTTCGGCGGCCCTAAAGAACCAGCGCCGCCGCAATGATAACCAGCGTCAGGAACACTCCCGCTCCTGCCCAGAGCATGGTCTTTCGATACCAGCCCGGCAGACTGCTCTGTCCGCTCAGATGATACGCGCCGGAGCCCAGGAATGGAAGTACCAGAATCGCAGCAATCCAGATTGGGCTCTTTTTGTCCTGACGGTGCATGTCATACAGCGCAGTGAAAGTCCAGCTGCTATAGACCACAAAGGGAAGCAAGAATCCAAAGATGTGGTACAAAATGGCCAGAAAACCGGACGGCACCACCGGCTGCATGGAACCTACATACGATGAGCTACCATGTTCGCCTTTGAGATACTCTTCTGCCTCTGGATGAAAGTTAATGGACTTCAGAAGATACTGATGCGCCTCGAAAGGAGCGAAAGCCGGTTGAATCTTTTCTTTTTCATCGGCGGGCATCTCTTTCTGTGGCCCCGGTACCGGCTGGGTTTTGTAATCGCCGGATTCCAGATTGCCCAGCTTTGCATCCATCATCATGGAAAGTGCGCCGAGCATCATGGACAGATCGCCGCCCATCATGGTGCGAATCGGTGCATCGCAGCCATTGGCAAATTCCAGACCAAATGGAATGGTAGTGGCATAGGAATTCCCCGAAAAGCAGTTACCCATGCTGATAGGACCAACCAGGGCGATGTCCGCTCGACCCGAGCCACGAATCACATTTTCTTTTACGATAGTGCCATGGCTTAGCCAGAAATTCTCCTGCAAGTTCGGAAGCATCACAATGCCGTTATTTGGATGGTTGATAATGACATTCTTCTCGATGTCGTTGCGCAAACCACCAGCGATTAGAATTCCGTTTCCGAAAGAAGGCCAGCTCAATCCAATGTAGGGCGCTTTGATGTTATTGTTATCCGCTACAATGTTGCCATAGATGTGCGCTTCGCGTTGCGGCGGAAGCAGCTCGCTATCCAGCGTATTGGGCGCAAGACCCACAATATTGTGCTTCCAGACCGAATTAATCAAATACAGTTCTCCGCCGGCATTCGTGCCGCTGTATCCTAGAGCGCTGTATTCGGCCACCACATCATGAATGATCGCTTTACAGGGGTAGCACTGGCCAATGTAGAACGAAGAGTCTGGACTACCCGAGGCATAAGAATGCTTGATTACTCCATCCTGCGAGTCGAATGCATACACTCCGTAGTCGCCGTTGTTGTAAGCAGTCAAATAAGAGCCGCGATAGCCTTTCACCGATGTCCAGAAGAATCCGTTTAATACCGCATTTCGAGCGGTCATGTTCTCCAGGGCAACCCCATCGGCGCCCACCACAGTAATTCCATTACCGCGCACATGCTCGCCA
>JAGRNC010000326.1 GCA_020440935.1 Leptospiraceae bacterium
CCTGCTACTGGAAATTACTCCAAATCCGGACAAGTACCAGAAGATCATCGATTATTCCAAAGAAGAAGCGCGCAGACTAAAGCATAACTACGTTGGCACCGAGCACATCCTTCTAGCTCTATTGCGTGATAACAACAATGTGGCAGGGGCCTCCCTGGCAAGCTTCCAGGTAAACTACTCCGTAATCAAAGGAGAAATCCTGCGGATTCTTGGTGTGGCCACCAGTGGTCCTGCGCCCAGCGGTCGTACCGGAACTACAGAGAAGTCACGCACTCCCACATTGGATGAATTTGCTCGCGACCTTACCCAGTTCGCCAGAGATAAAAAACTCGAGCCAGTAATCGGCCGAGAGATGGAAATCCAGCGATTGGTACAGGTTCTTTGTCGCAAGACAAAGAACAACCCTGTGCTCATTGGCGAGGCCGGCGTAGGTAAGACGGCCATTGTAGAAGGCCTGGCCGAACGAATCATCCAGAATCAAGTTCCGGACATTTTGTTCGAAAAACGAGTGATCTCCCTGGATCTAGCTTCGCTGGTTGCGGGCACAAAATATCGCGGCGAGTTTGAAGATCGGCTGAAGAAGATCATGCGCGAGATTCAGTCTTCGCAGAATGTAATCGTATTTATCGACGAGCTCCACACCCTCATCGGTGCAGGAGCAGCCGAAGGCGCCATTGATGCGGCCAACATGCTGAAGCCAGCCCTGGCCCGTGGAGAACTGCAATGCATTGGCGCCACAACCCTTACCGAGTACAGAAAGTACATCGAAAAGGATTCGGCCCTGGAGCGAAGGTTCCAGCCCATTCAGGTAAAAGAGCCGTCCAAAGAAGATGCGTATCTCATCTTAAAAGGCCTCAAGAAATCCTTTGAACAGCACCACAGAGTTCGCTACTCCGATGATACTCTGGAACTGGCCGTTAAGCTGGCCGAACGCTACATTAACGATCGCTACCTGCCAGACAAGGCTATCGATGTTATCGACGAAGCCGGATCGCGGGCGCGCTTGGCCAACTCATCGCGGCCACAAGAAATAGTAGATCTGGAAGAGGAGATCAAGCTTCTCACCCAGAAAAAAGACGATATGGTAAAAGCCCAGGAATACGAGCGGGCTGCCCAGATTCGTGATGAGATCAATGTAAAGAAAGACCGACTGCAAGAGCTAATCAGCAACTGGCAGGAAAAGATATCCGACTACTCCGTAGATATCCAGGATGAGGACGTATACTCGGTAATCAGTCTGTGGACTGGAATACCTCTGGAAAAAATCGAGGAAGGCGAGGCCGAAAAGCTGCTCCGAATGGAGAAGGAACTGGCGCATCGCATTGTTGGCCAGAAAAGCGCAGTGGAGCTTGTTAGCCGGGCTGTGCGACGATCGCGCACCGGATTCAAGGATAATCGCAAACCATCGGGATCTTTCATTTTCCTGGGACCCACCGGAGTGGGAAAGACCGAGCTTGCACGGGCCGTAGCCGACTTCCTGTTCGGAGAAGAGCAGGCATTGTTCCGTCTTGATATGTCTGAATACATGGAACCACATTCGGTTTCCAAACTGATCGGTTCGCCCCCCGGCTACGTGGGGTATGACGATGCAGGACAGCTTACCGAATTCGTTCGAAGGCATCCGTATTCGGTCATTCTTTTCGACGAAATCGAAAAGGCGCATCCCGATGTGTTTAACATTCTGCTGCAAATTCTAGAGGAAGGAACTCTGACCGATACGCACGGTCGCAAGGTAGACTTCCGAGATTGCATTATCATTATGACCTCCAACCTGGGCGCTCGCGAACTGCAGAAAGGCGGACGGGTTGGATTTGCCGAAGACGAGGCACTGCGCGAATCTGGAAAGAAAGAGCAGGCCATGGAAGCGCTGAAGAAGCATTTCAGCCCCGAATTTCTCAACCGAATCGATGAGATTATTTCGTTCCATTCCCTTAGCCATGACGAGATCCGACAGATCATTGGAATCATGGTTGGGCGAATGAACGAGCATCTGTTCGATAAGAAGATACTTCTAAAACTCGACGAAGCTGCGCGAGATTGGATCGCAAAACGTGGATTCGATGAAAAATACGGAGCGCGACCTCTGCGTCGTACTTTGCAACGCGAAATCGAAGACCATATGGCGCAGCGATTCCTGGAAGGGGCTTTTCGCGAGCCTACGGTAATTCAGGTGAGCTCGGCGGAAGTGGAAGGACAGTCCAAACTGACTTTCGATGAGCAGCCCTGGAAAGAATACGAAGAGATCGTCCGGCAAAAAGAAGAGGAAAAGCTGAAAAGAGAAGAAGAGCTGAAAGCCAAAACCCAGAGAAACATTAAGATGTCTGGTGGCGTTTCCGTTCGAAATCCCGATGCACCCTCAGCGAAGCCGGCCAATACGGGTCAGGTGAGTTGATTCTGCCGCAAACAGTCTCCTATTATAGAGTGGCTCTGGAATCCGGCCTGCTTTTGGCCGGATCCGCGGCGCTTTCGGGAGTCTGTTTGTATCTGAGTATTAAGCTTGCTCGCTGGAAATGGCAACGCGTTTCCAACGGAGTGGCCGAGATCATCCGCATTCGACCCCACTATAGAAATCCATCCATACCCCGGACCCGCTTCGTAGAAATCGAATACCAGTTCCGCTATCGACGGAAAAACTTCACCGGCACATCGGTGGTACCCATTCGCCATTTTATATCGGATCTAAGTCCTATTATCGCTCAAGATGCAAGGGTGGATATCCCGGTCCTATACTGCGATCGAAACGCCAGGCTCGTTGGCGAGGAAGCGATCGAACATCATCTGCTCGAGGGGAAAACCAGGGTAAACATACGTTTCCTGCTTCGCGATCCCGGGCGAAATTTCCTTGCCTCATCGGAAGGGCGCAGAAAAACGATTGCTAGAAAGCGTTCCAGGCATTCCTGAACGTCAGGTTTTCGAATCCATGCAATCCAGACACCTTACCGCACTTTTAGTCTTTGTAGCCTTTACCGCAATCATCGGGGAAGATTTGCCTCGTTACAAGGAAGCCACCGAGCTATTTCAGCAAGGTAAATACGAGGCATCCCTGGACGCCATTCGTTCCGTTTTTGACGATTACAAGTCTTCTTACGAATTTCGCATGCTTGCCGCCGCCGATTATCTGGAGAAGGGCGAATTCGACAATGCAGTATCGCACCTACAATACTGCATGAAGGATCATCCGGACCGGGCCGAACCCCATGCTCTGCTTGCAGCAGTGTACAGAAAAGCGGGTAATCCGGGGAAAGCGCTCAATCATATTCGCAATGTTTTAAAGAAGTTTCCGGACTCCGTTCCCCTGCGAATGGAGACTGCCCTGGCCTATGCAGCTCTGGGAAATGCGGGAGCGGCCCGAACTCATATCCAGAAAGTCCTCTCGATCAATCCCAACCATTTTGGCGCCATCTACCTGGATGGACTGCTATATCTAAAAGCAGGAGATCTGGAGAACGCCGAATTCCGTTTGCGAAACGCAGCCCGATTGGGAACGCCCGATCCGCAGCTGAAGTTTGCGCTACTGAACAATCTTGGGCTGACTCTTTCCCTCCTCGCCGAGCGTAGCGACGGCCAGCGAAAGGATAGCTATCTAAGTCGAGCGCGGCAGTACCTGCAGCAAGCGGCCCAGATCAATCCCGGGCATCCTGCGCTAAAAGCAAATATGGCGCGACTTCCTTCGATTTAGGAAGCAGGGGGTTACCATCCAATCTAATTCAAAATCTACGGAGTTGGTCGCAAAACAAGATTCCCACCAGACCGAATTAGACAATCGAGGGCAATCGCGCACGGTAGGAGTACACACCCTGGGTTGTCGACTCAATCAATTCGAATCGGATGGCATAGCGGCCCGCTTTCTGGACGATGCAAAGCGATA
>JAGRNC010000327.1 GCA_020440935.1 Leptospiraceae bacterium
GACAATCACCACCGGATCTCCGGGAAGCACACGGTTCCGCTTACGTAACTTCTCAAGCGCCGATTGAATGGTCTTTTCCGGATCGCTGGAAAAATCCATTAAGAAAGGAACCACAGCACGAACCATCCACAGCTTTCGACGCGTAGAAGACATGTTTGTAAAGGCATAGATGATGGATCCGCGCGGGCGAAAGCTTGCTACCTGCCGGGCAAAAATACCGCGGCGTGTAATGACAAGAATAGCAGGAGCATGAATGGAATCCGCCAGCTTCACCGCCGATCGCGCCAGCTCTTCCCTGGTATCGAGAGGAGTGCGATGCGCGGCAAATCCAATGCCCGGTTCTTTTTCCATTCTCCGGGCAATGCGATCCAGCATCTGAACGCATTTTACCGGATACTTTCCGGTGGCCGTCTCTCCCGAAAGCATAACACAATCTGCCTGTTCGTAGATTGCATTGGCCACGTCGGTGGCCTCGGCCCGGGTGGGCATGGGATTTTCAATCATCGATTCCAGAAGGTGGGTAGCAACTATGACTGGCTTACCTGCCAGAACGCAGGATTGCACCATCTGTCGCTGCACAATGGGCAATTCTTCGATATCGATCTCAACGCCCAGGTCGCCCCGGGCAATCATGATGCCATCGGCTACGCCCAGAATCTCATGGAAATTCTCAATGCCCTCCTGGTTTTCGATCTTTGCAATGATCTGCGCATGGCCATCCAGATCTTCGACGATCTTTCGCGCCTCGAGCACATCATCGGCTCTTCGCACAAAGGACAGAGCTACAAAGTCCAGGTCATTTTCTACGGCAAAGCGGATATCCTTTTTATCTTTTTCGGTGATGGATGGCAGGTTTACCCGAACGCCGGGCAGGTTGATATGTTTTCGCGAACCAAGTTGGCCACCTTCCAGAACACGGCATTGCAACCGGCCTTCCTCAATGGAAAGAACTTCCAGGTTAATCAATCCATTATCTACAGTAATGCGATCGCCCGGGTGCAAATCACGAGCCAGATCGCGATAGTTAACATGGACCGTTTGTTGCTCCGCATCTGTAGCGGGCGTAACCGTAAACGTGAAGATATCGCCCACATTCATATTCATCGACTCCGGGAGTTCGCCGGTGCGAATCTCGGGCCCCTGAAGATCCATCAGAAGGGCAATCGGATGGTTCAATTTCTTGTTCAGATTCTTAATCTGTCGAATTACCTGTCCATGGCTTTCGTGGGAGCCATGGGACATGTTTAATCGGGCCACATTCATGCCAGCCCGAGCCAGTCGGGCCATGGTCTCGGATGAGCTTGTGGCCGGGCCGATGGTGCAGATTATTTTGGTGAGCCGAAAATCCCTTCTGGAAGAGGACATGTTTTACCTGGAGCGCGCAAAGATACGTCCAAAAAAGTCCTCGATGGCTGTGAAAACATCAAATTTTTCCTGGTTGGGCATAGAAGCGGCTCGCTGCTTATCTGCTTCTTCGATGGCTTCTTTGTAGAGTCGGCGCCCGTGCCGCTGAATGTACTTCTTGGAAATCAGAATTGGCCAGACGTATTTAGGATCTTCATTTCGAACACGGAAGCTATAGATTTCCTTTCTTCCGTACTTCTTCAAGAACATGATCAATCCGTCTTCATCGAAATCTTTGAGGTTTTCCAGTACGTGAGTACGATTGGGTAGCTCTTTTCGGTCCCAGGCTTCATCCAGGATTTTGGAGATTCGGTCAAGGTTGTGCCGAACCTGTTCGTCCAGTTCCAGCTTTTCTTTCGTTTTCTCGATGTCTTTTTGTATGAGGCCCTTTGGATCGTCTACGCTGGCGGTTTCAATCTTTCGCGATTCTGGTTTCTTCTCGGCTTTCTGTGCTTCGGATTCGCCCTTCAGACGTTCCTCCACCAATTCCTTTTGCTTTCTACGCGCTTCGGATTTCTGAATCCGCGCCTTTTCCTGCTCGAATTCCCGACGCAATTGGTTCTTTAGCAAGGCCATCTCATGCTTCTTGAGCTTACGCCCGCCGAAAAGGGACCGCCACATCCTTCTAAACCAGGGCAGCATCTTGAACAACGACCGTTGCTCCAGGCCTTCGAATGCCTTCAATCGCTCCCCATCCAGATACCGTTCGGCGCCCATTTCAGAGAGAATATGGACTTCCAGATCCTCGCCTTTTTGATCCAGAAGCTCCCTGGCCGCCTTTATGGCAGGGTCGAGGTTCTCCTTATGAAGAACATAAGGCACCAGACGAGATCCCCGGGGAATGTCTGCATATAGAACGGATGGATTGGATTGCAAGGTCTGGATTTGATCTTCGTCCCAGTTGAAATGATTGGCAGGCACGACCTTCTGCACCTTTTGCAGATCTGCCACAGACTTACTGATCTTTTCCTTTTTTTCTTTTTCTTTCTCTTCCTTCTCTTTTTGCTCCAGCAAAGGAAGAATCAATCGCATCTCCGCGATTACCTGGGTATGCCCACGAGGCATGGTCTGGTTTGCTGCTTTTTGCACCAGCTCCCGGGCGGAGGCCGGACTGTATGGCTCGGTGGCCATATCTTTCACGATTCGGGTCCTTGCGTAACGGTACAGCATATCCAGCCGCAAGGCCAGGTGCTTTCGGTCCGGGATGAGGACCGTGCGATACCCGGCTTTTGCATCTTCCAGATAAGCGAGCTTACGCTGGTCGATTAGCATTTGAATGACAGGACGCGCAAAACGATTGTAAGTTTGCTTCTTCTCATCCGCGGTGCGGTCAAAGGGAATCACCAGGTATCGCGCAATTTCAGATCCTGCATGGGTATCGTTGAGATGCCCCTGATCGGCCCGAGTCTCCAGGAATTGAAAACGTTCATCGTCCCAGGACGCATCCCTGGAATCCACCCAACGGCTTACTGCCTGCACCGTTTTATCCTGATAAAAATCTACATAGCGGCGGGCGGAATTATGGTCTTTCTTGTTTGGCCGGCAAAAAACAACAAGCTGCGATAATCCGGGGCGACTGCCGGACAGAAAATCGAGAGCAGGGAAGCAATAGACGCAGGTCAGTTTTGAGCTGCCCTTACCCAGCAATTCTTTGAGAAATTCGTTAAATCGGTCTTCCGGTAACGTTACTTCTTTCTTTAGCTGATCAATGCCCGGCAAGATCCGATTCACATCGAATCGATTTGTCCAGTCCAGAATGGTATTAAAAAGAGCAAAGATCCCTTTGTACTTAAAATCTCCGCGGGCCTCCAGAGCCTGTACAAACTCTGTGGATTCTTGCAAATCCGCCACATCGGGGCGGGATATATTTGTATCGGCGGGACTGGACATGGAAAACACTTTACCCGGCAAGGGCTTCCCCGATCCTAATTCAGAGGCTCCAATGCAGAAGGCAACAATGAAAAAAGATACCGGGTACACGCTTCCAGCGCAAGAGGAAAAGGCCCAGTATCTGCAAAAGAACTTTGATCAAATTGCTGCCGCCTATGACCGATTCAACGATCTATTCACCGGCGGGATGCACCGGATCTGGAAGAGAAAAACCATTAGAAAGGCTCTGGAAGGCATCAAAACCGGAACAGGAGCCAATCGCGTATCGGTGCTGGATTTATGCTCGGGTTCGGGAGACCTGGCGCTGGGATTTGCCCGTAATAATCAGGATCGAAAGGTCCTGGCCCTGGATTTTAGCGCAGAAATGCTTTCTGTGCTCAATGCAAAGCGGCCAGCGGACATGAAGAATCTGAACATTGTGCAGGGCGATGCCATGAATCTGCCGGCCGCCTACGCCGGTTTGTTCGACATAGTTAGTATTGGGTATGGGATTCGAAACCTCACCGATCCCCGACGTGGCCTGGATGAAGCCTACCGTGCGCTAAAACCCGGTGGTATGCTGGTGA
>JAGRNC010000328.1 GCA_020440935.1 Leptospiraceae bacterium
TGCTGAGCTCCAGTGTTTTTCCTGGACCTGCAAGGCCGGCGCTCTTGTCCAGGGCATCGCTCATCCGTTCGCTCAATTCATACGGGCTCCAGCCCTGCGATTGGGATCGCAGATGCGATACCAGCGAAAGCTGCGGCTTTTCGCTGGAGATCTGCATCCGCAATATGGAAGTATTGCCAATCGCATCCTGCAACACCACCGAGATCCTGGAATCCTCGGATGCGCTGATCCTTCCGCGATCCGTGGATCTCTGAAATTCGAAGTCCCCTGGCAATAAATCAAAGACGTTCTGAATATAAACGGTGCCGCGGCTGATCCGCGACGATTCGCTGTAGAAAACTAGATGTCGAAAGGCGCTATGGTACTGCAAACTCTTGAAGCTCGACACATAGAGTTCCCGCTCATCCTGGAACAGTCGTAATCGTTCAATTCCAAGACGCGCCGATTTGCCCGATGGATCAAAATACTGCACCTGCATGCATGCCTTGCCACGAATGGTAACGTTAGAAACCGAAAAATTGCGCTTCGGGCAATCCGCATCGCGATCGGGACAATCGAGGGCACGGGCTGGAAGCACAACGGGAGCAGTCTGGCCGTTGATTCGTGAACCCGATTCGCAGGGTAACAATACAATTTTCTCAATGATCGGCGCCCTTCGGTCTTCTACGGTCAGACCGTACAATAGCGGATTCAGTATACGATCGCCATCCAGATATTCGAAATGCAAATGGGCCGGTCCGGAGCCCGTGTCGCCGCTCATGGCAATCTTCTGGCTTCGCCGCACTACTACCTGGCCCGCTTTCAAATGAAGGTCAAAATGTTTGCGAAGCCGTATCCATTCCGAAAGCTCCGGATGAATATCTTTCAGTGCATCAACAATAGAGGAATCAAAAGAAGCCAGGTGTCCGTATTTAGAACGACGACCGTCGCCATGGGTCACCCAGATACCATAGCCCAGCCCGGTGCCATCGTACAGCAGGCGCGAGACAAAACCGTCCTGGACCGAGTACACCGGTTGCGATCCTCCGATTGTAGCAAGATCGATTCCATAATGAAAATGGCTTCTTCGGTATTCGCCAGTGGTGCCCGTAAGTATGAGAGGAGGCTTCAGTGGGGGCGCCAGATTGCCCTCCGCATTGGGTTCCATTTCCGTACCCGAATTCGCATCTGGCAGGGAATCCTGGCGCCATCCGGATATTCCACATTGAGCGATCCAAAAAGTCAGAATGCAGGACTGCAGAATTAGAATGCAGATTTTGCGAAACAATACGACATAATCCATACGGGAACTCGGTTTGCATGATTCTGCCGGTATCCATCAGCCGGGAAAGCGCAAAAAAACCGCTGGAAAAAAATGCTGCTCCTGAAAGAGTTCTGTATTAGGTTTTTGATCATGATTGGACAACGAGCACGGATTTTACTCATGGCAATAGGCCTTCTTTCGGCCGCCCCTCTGGCAGCACAGCAGGTCGTGCGCTACCGATCCAATGCCTTCGACTTGAAAACCGGCAAATACCTGTACACCGAAAATCATGCCGAACACTGGCAAAATGGGGCCCACGCCTACAGCATCGTAACCTACACGGACCCTTCGGGCAAGGTCATGGCCGTTAAGAAGATCGTATTCACAAAAAGCAAAGTGGCGCCCAGCTTTGACCTGGACGATAAGCGAACGGGACTTCAGGAAGGCGCTCAGAATAACGGTTCCACGGTTCTGCTGTACCACAGGGATGCAGCATCCGAGCAAAAGCAGAGTAAATCCTTATCCATCCCCTCGCCTGTAGTCATCGACGGGGGGTTCGATTACTTTGTCCGATCTAACCTGCAGACTTTGATGGCGGGCAAGGTCTTAACCGGAAATTTTGCAGTGCCGCACCGATTGGACTATTTCAAATGCAGAATCTACAAAGTGAAAGATCTGACATTCTTAAAACGCGATGCTGTGATGTTAGTAATGGAGCCCACCAACATAGTGATCCGGCAACTGGCCGATCCCATCTACATCATCTACGATAAAAAAACAGGTCGATTGCTCCGATTCTCGGGAGTATCCAATCTGGAAGGTCCCGATGGAAACAACTATAGAGTGCACATAGTTTTTCGCTATCCGGACGAATTGCTGCCATAATACTTTCCTGAATGGCAGAGAGAAGACGAAGGTCGGTCAAAACCAGAAACTGGACAAAAGAAGACATCCCGGCCCTGGTAGAATTACAGAAGGCAGTATACAGCGATGCTTACGAAGAAGGGATGTACGGCGCGCGGGTCTTCGAAATGGAGCTGGCCGCCTTTCCAGAAGGACAATTCGTCGCCGAACTGGACGGAAAGATCGTAGGCTACACAGCTACTCTTATCGTCAATCTCGCTGAAGACACATTTTACACTTTTATTGAGATTACTGGAAACGGAACGTTTACCACGCATAATCCCGCTGGCGATACTCTTTATGGCGCCGATATGGCCGTGCATCCGGATTATCGCGGCCTGGGCGTTGCTCGAAAGCTGTATTCGGAGCGAAAGCGCCTGCTACGGCGGTTTAACCTTCGTCGAATGATTGCAGGTGGCCGCATTCCAGGATATCGAGAATTTGCGGGAAAGCTCACTCCCGAACAGTACGTAGAAAAGGTAGTGGCCGGAGAACTTACCGACCCCACTCTTACGCCGCAGCTAAAGATTGGATATCGCGTCAAAGCGATTTACATGGACTACAGCACCGATCTGGAAAGCCTGAATTACGCAACACTCATCGAGTACAGAAACCCATCTTACAAGGAAGAGATGCGTCGGATTTCCTCGGCCCCCGTGACCCATCCTGTGCGAAAGGTGCGCATCTGTGCGGCCCAGTACTTTATGCGTCCCATCCATTCCCTGGATGAATTTGTGCGACAGGTAGATTTTTACGTAGATACGGCCAGCGAATACCACTGCCATTTTTTGGTATTTCCTGAGCTTTTTACCGCGCAGCTATTTCTGATACTTGCGCCGGAAACGGACGATCGAGAGGCCATGCGTCGCCTGGCTGACTTTACCGAATCCTACAAAGAGATTTTTCAAGAACGTGCGCGAAAGACTGGCATGTTTATTATTGGCGGCTCCCAACCCATCGTTGCGCCCGAAGGATTGCGAAACGTTGCGCATCTTTTCACTCCCGACGGCGGAGTGTTTACCCAGGACAAATTACACATTACTCCTTCCGAGCGAAAGTACTACAACATGGTTCCGGGAGACGGAATCAAGGTCTTTGACACCGGAATTGCACGCATTGGCATCCAAATCTGTTATGATGTGGAGTTTCCGGAAGTTTCCCGATTACAGACATTTGCAGGAATGGAGGCCCTCTTTGTTCCCTTCTCCACGGAACATCGAAAAGCCTACCTGCGCGTCCGATTTAGCGCACAGGCACGGGCCATTGAGAACTGGATCTACACAACGCTTGCAGGAAACGTGGGAAATCTACCCCAGGTTAAGAGCTTTCTGATCAACTACGGACAATCGGCCATTCTAACGCCCAGCGATCACCCGTTTCCCAACGAAGCAGTGCTTGCGGAAGCCGAACCAAACACCGAAACAGTGGTCATTTCCGAAGTGGATCTAAGCGATCTGCAGCGTCAGCGCGAATACGGAAGCGTTCGACCCCTACGCGACCGCCGCATCGACCTATATGAAGTTCTTAACAAACAGAACGTAGAACGAATCAAAGTCTATTGAGCAAGAACTAACCCTTGACTTACTTGTCGGGCCCGGAAGATTTCTGACTTAGCCGCGCCATCAGTGCTCTTATAGTATCCATGCATACAATGATTACACCCATAAATTCCGTTGACCAATCCTGCTAAAAATGGAGGATGA
>JAGRNC010000032.1 GCA_020440935.1 Leptospiraceae bacterium
CATCGGTAAGAACAACGGACTCATCGTCGGGAAGAATTAGTAATGCGCGGAGGCCCGTTTCTGCATCGGCTTCGCGCCGCTGCATGTCGCGGTAGGATGCACGAAAGGCGATTAGATCGTTTTGAAAAGCATTGGCCGCGTATCGACCCAGCCTGGGATCTATGAATTGTCCTTTGTTTCGCTGTATCCAGGCCAGATGCGCCAGTCGGCCTTCCATCTGGATGCGCAACTTTCGCAGGGACTGGAGGGAAATGTATGCTTCCCGCACCGCAGCGATGGTGGCGATGCGCATCCGTTCATAGTTGGCCGAGGCTTGTTGCACAGAGGCCCGGGCGCTATTCTGACGAATGCTCCTTTTGCCCAACACATCCAATGGCTGACTCAAGCCCACTTCGAATCCAGAGATTCCCTGTCGATTTTCACCGGTGATGGCGTTCACCGAAGCGTCTATGGGATCGCTGCCATTTAGATACGCCTGCGGAGAAAAGCTGGGGCTTGGCGAGATCTTTCGATTCCCCTGTACCGCGCTCAATTCCAGTTCCGGATTGGACGGCAGTGGCTGATCGGCGACAATCTGCTCGCCTTTTGCTCGCTCCAGATCGGCCCGCGCATTGGCCAGGTCCGGGCTTTTTTCCAGGGCCCGCCGAATGGCCGAATCCAGGGTAAGTGGGCTTCCGGCATGCAACGGAACCGTCAAAACCAGTGCTAACTGAAAAACAACCAAAGCAGGAATGGCTCGGCTATAGAAGGCCGCTTTGCGTACAGAGGACGTCATGTAGCCATAGTACTCTGTAAAGCAAGACTTCACAATGGCACCGATGGCCCATCTTCGAAGAAATGGGCCGTTTGGCCTAAGCGTAGATTGCAGGCGGCGCGGTGGAGCTCTGCCAGGGGAATCCTTTACAGCATAGAAAAAAGCCATAACCATGGAGCGTGGTGAAAAGTCGTTGGAAGCCGATCTATCTTCTCGTTCTAATAATCCTCACCGGCCTGGAGGCTCTGGACGCCACCATGGATCTGCTGGGCGAAGGATTCTCCCCGGGCGTGCTCATCGATATACTGATGGTTCCCATGGTAACCGGCGGCATCCTTTACATTATTTATACTATGTCCGACGAACTTCGCCGCGTAGAAGTAGATAGGGATCGGATGCAAAGCCAGATGAAGGAATTTCGCAACCGAAACCGGGAAACACTGGACCGAATGCGAGTGGCCGTGCTGGAACAGTTTCAAGCCTGGGAATTAAGCGGCGCCGAGGCCGAGGTGGCCGAACAGCTACTTCGTGGGGTCTCACGCAAAGAGATTGCCGCCCGACTCAACAAGAGCGAACGAACCGTGCAAAATCAGACCGCCGCTATTTACCGAAAATCGGGAATGGTAGGTCGCAGCGATCTTGCAGCATTCTTTATGGCAGATATTCTGGGAGAAGAGGATCCAGGCAACGAGGCCTGACTTTGCGCTGGCAGCCGCTGAATCATTCCAGCTTTGCGCTGCCCGCTACGCTACACATCCCGCTTATTGGGGCGCTTCTTGTAGTCGCTATGAATCTGTTTGATCCAATCGTCCTTTTTCTTTCGTAGCGCAAGCTTCGCATCGTCACCGCCTTCTTTTTTGCGCTTTCGGCGAAAATTCTGAACCACCGCCGCTTCTTCGGAAAGGGTCCGATATTGTTGTAGCAGCGATTCTGCGATCTCACCGGCCTCCACGGCCGCGCGAACAGCACAACCCGGCTCGGTTCCATGGCTGCAATCGCGGAATGCGCAATTCTCAGCCAGAATCTTTATGGCCGCGAAAGGTCCGGCGCTGTCATCAAAATGATCCAGGCCTACTTCTCTGAGCCCCGGACTATCGATGATGGCATATCCATCGGGATGATAGATCCATTCGCGACGGACCGTAGTATGTTTTCCTTTGCCGGTCGCTTCGCTGATAGCACCGGTCTGCTGCATGATTTTTGAATCGGAGTCAGCGGAGGAGTGCCCGGATCCCAGGCCAGCCATGAGTGCGTTGATCAAAGTGGATTTTCCGGCGCCGGACGGACCCAGAAGACAGCAAAGTGCAATGTCTGGTCCCCTGCGTTCTTTTCCGGAATGCTCGTGACCTTCTGCTGCGTCTTTGTCGCTTCCGGAATGCTCCCTGTCCTGCCTGCCTGTTCGAGCGATATCCACAGCAAGAGCGCGCAGTGCGGATGCGATTCCGTCCACTCCCTGTCCGGTTATGGATGATATTAGATGAGTCTTTTCCGCGCCCACCAGAGCCCTGGCGCGATTGAGAATATTTTCTATCGAATCTGAAATAGAATCCGAATTGTCCGGGCTGTCTCTACCGTCCGATCTCCCCTCTTTCGTAAGACTCCCCTTTTCGATTAGATCGGCGCCCGTAAATACAATGTGCGCCGCCACCTCGCCGCAAATAGCAAGATATCGGAGAAGTCCGCCTTCGCTTAACGGACGATCCATGGAATTAACAATAAGCACAAGATCAACATTGGCAGCCAGGCCCTGCGAATCGAAGCTGCCGGCTGCTTTTCTGCGAAGCAGGCTGCGGCGGGGAAGCACCGATTGGATTAAGGCCAGCTCATCCACCGGTTGAAAAGCTACAAGATCGCCCACCACGGGCACCATATCGCCACCATCTAATAATTCCTCTTCTCGAGGTGGCGGAAGTATCTGAAACCGTCCGGGCAACAGTGCGCGACGCGGAGTTGAAGATCCTTTGAGCGGCAGGGGAAGCAAGCGATACTCACTTCCTGTATGCGTTGTCACAATTGCGACTGATCTGGCCTGGATTTCCACTGACTCGTTCATAAGATCATAGCCATTCCAAAGGCTCGAGGAACAGGGAAGAATTGTGATTCAGTACATCGCCAGCAAAGCACAATTTTTGCATTTGTGGAATTTTGAGGGAACGTCCAGGCAAGGAAGATCCGGTACACTGAACCGCAGAAAGAAAGCGGGCCTCGGGGGCCCGCTCTGTTGTAGATAGTCTAGAAACTCTACTTGGCCACAGCCTTCTTTGATTCGCTGCGTTTACCGGCCCCATACATACTATCGATTAGATGCTGATAGCGGTCCGTTACTACATGGCGTTTCACGGAAAGCTTGGCCGTCAGCTCATCGCCTGGATCAAACGCTTTGTCCAGCAGCTGAAAGTCCACTACACGCTCAAAGCCCTTGAATCCACTGGCTTCATTGATCAGCGATTTAATCTCCTTCTGAATCGCCGGTCGCGCTTCCGGATGAGCGCTAATTTCGGCGATGGTTTCACCCAGATGCGATAGAGCAGCCGGCTCCGGCACAATCAGGGCGCCCAAATATTTCTGATCCTGGCCCACAACCATACAATGCTGAATCAGAGGCGACTGAAGTAGTCGGTTTTCGATGGGACCTGGCTCCACGTTTTCACCGCCCAGAAGTACGATGGTTTCTTTGGAACGCCCCACGATCTTCAAGCACTGGTTGGCCGTAACCATTCCCAGGTCTCCCGTGTTAAACCAACCTTCGGAATCGATTACCTTATCTGTGGCCTCTTTGTTCTTAAAGTAGCCGCTGGTTACCTGCGGTCCGCGCACATGAATCTCGCCTTTCCTGCCCAGAGTTCCCTGGCCTTTTCCGCCGGGATTTCCTTCGTTGGACCATACGATTTCGCCGGTATTCAGGTCTTTAATGCGAATCTCGGTAGCACGGTAGATGGGCCCCACAGAACCAGGCACCAGCTTGTTAAAGGTTCGCACCGCGAGCACCGGCGAGGTTTCCGTAAGTCCGTAGCCTTCGAGCACGGGAATTCCAATGTTATTGAAGAATGCATCCACGTGGGGAGGTAGCGCGCCACCGCCAGAAACCGAACCCCGCAGTTCGCCGCCTGTGGCCTGACGAATCTTCTTCAGAACAATGATATCCAGTAATTTGTAGGGTAACCACACCAGGATGAGCCGAATCAAATGCAACGGCGCAAGAAGCGGATACGCGATATTGCTACCGGACAGCCGGAGGTTGCGACCAAGCAAGTACCGCTTGGAGCGGCCCACCAGACCGGCAAAGAACAATGCTGCGCCAAACAACTTCTGTCGCACAGCCGGCGCTTTGGCCACGTTTGTCATGATCCCGGCATAGATACTTTCCCAGAGCCGAGGCGCGGAAGCCATAAACGTTGGTCGCACCATACGAAGATCGTCGCGCAATGTGCGAATGTTTGAATAGTAGGTACAGGCTCCGCAGTAGATGGTCATTATCTCGAAACCGCGTTCGAAAATATGCCATACCGGCAGAATCGAAACCACTCTTTCCCCTGGCTCTATCTTGAATGGAAGGCCTTCCACCTGCGAGATCAAGTTGCCGTGATTGAGCATAACCCCTTTGGGCTTGCCAGTCGTTCCACTTGTATAGATCAATGTAAAGAGATCGTCTTTTTTAATCGAGGCGATGATGGAATCCAGAATCTCGGAATTGTTCGCCAAAAGCTTCTTTCCGCTTTCGCGCAATTCATCGACAGAAGTGTAACCTTCCACGGATTCCATGGTCAGCAGTCCGGCTTCCGGAAGGGCCACTCCAGATTGCTTTACTTTTTCAAGGGTTGCATTGTTTTCAACAATAAGCAGCTTCATCTCCGAATGGCTAACGATATACTCGATTTCCTCGGTAGTGATATCTGCTCCACGGGGAACGTCCGCCGCGCCCAGCAAAGTAATGGCTACGCTACTCAGTATCCATTCGTATCGGTTGTCTGCGAAAATGCCAACGCGATCGCCTTTTCGAATTCCACGTTCGTATAATCCAGCCGCCACTTCCCGGGCTTCCTGGTATAATCGATCGTAGCTAATTGTTTCATAGGGGCCATTTCCCCGTTTTCGGGCAAAGGCTGGCCTTTTTCCGTGCTGGTCTTTGCTGTATCGATACAGCTCCGCCATATTCTTTATCTGCATTGTCACTCTCCATCGTGTTTTCTATTTCTGCTTATTCGCCCTCCAGATTCCAGATCTATCTAATGGATACTAAAGAAGGATGGATCAATAGATGGACCAATCCGAATTGCGAAATTAGCCGTTATACTGGCATAACTTTTTTAACCAGTCGCCGCTTTGTATAAGATGCCTGTATCAGGTTATACGATGCTACTGTTTCTATAGTCCCGGGGGGTAGTCTGCATCACTTTCTTGAAGGATCTATGAAAGGAAGATCTGGAATTAAAACCAACCGCAAGTGCAATGGACAGCACGCTTCGGTCGGGTTCGTTGCGAAGCAGGATTAAGGATTCCTGAACCCGATATCTGTTAACAAATTCAGGAAAACTTGATCCCAATCTGGCATTCAGGATTTCTGATACCTGATGCACATTTAGCTCCAGATCCGATGCAAGCTGACTCAGATCGTAATCCTCATCGAGGTATGGCTTATCCTCGGCCATGAGACGGTGCAGCCGCTCCAATCTTTCGTCCACATCCACCGAACCCAGGCGAGTTTTCTCATACTTGGTCTTCTGGTAATCAAGTTGCAAGGAATGGATTAGATGAGGATTGGATATTCCAAATAGAAAGCTAAGAAACATCAGCGGCGTCAAAAGCATTGCGCTGACGAAAGTCCAGGCTTGCATTCCGGGCCAAACTCCAATAAGCCCGATTACCAGGGCAGCCATGAGCGCAATACAGAGCCATATCAGTCCGCGATAGCGCGAGCGACGCTCGGCTTCCAGCACCCATTGCATGCAATAGATTGCATAAAGAATGTAAAGAAATGGTAGCAACTTTGTGCCAACAAAGAGAGCAAATTGCAGGTTCTCGGCCAGAGGATGCTGGCTGGCCCTTGCATGCAGAATCACGATTCCGAGAACTGCCAGAGTCGGCCATAGAAGATGAAACCAGACCCGCACCGGAGCTGGCATCACTTCGCGACGGAACCAGAAATAGAACACCGGGCCAATGGAATAGATGGCAGGAATCGGTACCAGGGCGATCCAGCTTCCGGCAGGGGTCGGCCAGAGGGAAACTCGGAATCCTGCCAGCAACCAGACTCCGCAGGCAAATACCACCCAGGCCGATAGAGCGGCCTTTCTGCCATGGCGAATCAATCCCGACAGCGCCCAGAGAAAGGCAACCATGGCCCCCGAAAAAAACCAGCAGGCCACGAGGGCTGCGGCGGTAGGCGACTCCGGCGGCTGCATGACTGATCAAAGAGCTATGGGACCTGTCCGTCTACAGCAAAATAACTGTTACAGACATCTATAGGCAGCATGGCCTACCGGGCACCCGCAGGCTTCCGAAGGTCCGGACGGGCCTCTACTGATCCGCAGAATACAACACTGGTAGCCATTACACCAAAACCTAAATTTGATTGCAAGCCAGGGGTCCAAACCAAACTTGTCTCAAGCGACCTTGCCCAGGTGGCGGAACTGGTAGACGCGCTAGTTTCAGGTACTAGTGGGAGTAATCCTGTGGAGGTTCAAGTCCTCTCCTGGGCACAGCAAGCACTCTTTCTGAGTGCTTCTGCTTTCGCCCAATCCTCCGAAACCCATTGGACCCGCTCTCAAGGCATTCCTGCATTGGCTTATGGTCAATCGATGGAAGTACTATCCTGCAGCTCTTCTGGGCGCCGTGTTTCTGGCAGGTATTGCAGGTGCAGTAAACCTGGTGGGGCTACTGAGCGTTTCGCGGGCCGCCACCAGCCATATGACCGGGACGGTAACCACGCTTTCCATTGCCATCGCCGATGCAACGTTCTCCGAAGTGCAAAGGTTGTCCATTCTGCTACTTGCTTTCTGCTCCGGGGCGACGGTATCCGGATTTGCCACCGGATCCAGCAGATTGGATTTTCGAAAGCGGTACGGATTTTTGATGCTTATCGAAGGCGCACTGCTGCTGATCGGCGAACAATTTTATGCCACCGCAAGGCCGGTGTATGCAGAATGGTTCACAGCCATTGCCTGCGGTCTGCAGAACGGAATGGTAACAACCATCAGCGGCGCCATTGTGCGAACCACGCACTTGACCGGCATTGTTACGGACCTGGGAGTACAGTTTGGTCGGATCTTGCGCGGCGAAGAATGGCAATTGCGTCGAATGCTACTCCACGCAGGAATCTTCCTCGGCTTTCTAGCTGGAGGGATTCTGGGAGCTCTGGCCTACCCGGATTATGGCCCCCGAATTCTGATTCCCGTTTCCGTGCTTTTGCTCTGCGTTGGATGCTCCTATTTTCTGCTTCGCTCCTATTTTATAGGACGTTTGTCACGTAGGCCGGGGTAAGAGTACGATGATTCCCTTATTTTTCTAGTTTGTCACCGACCGTGCCGGTAACCAAGTTCATTTCGGCGATGCGCTGACTTAAGAAAGAGCAGCTGCCGACTTTCTGCAGAGCGGAGCTACATATCCAGAATCTTTGTAGTGTAAGGAGTGTAGTCCAGATTCCCGTTTCGCTCGAATACCAGGTCCGGAATGGTGTAATGCTGCCCCGAAAGTCCAAATCCGCCCTGCAATCGGAAATCTATAAACATATTGTCGTACTCGGAGAAAGCCAGTGTGGCGCTCCAGCCATCGCCCTCTTTCACCGGACCATCAATACGCACAGGCGTCGTATCTTTAAAAACTTCATTTCCGAATGCGCCTTCCATATCCCTGGAGCGTAGATGAACAATCCAATCGTTAGCTCGCAGCTGTGGCTTCGCGCCATTGTCCGTCCGTATATACATTTGAATTTGCAATGGCTGCGGCCACTCTTTGGTCTTTGGAATGATGGGCAAAAGACAGGGACCCACAAAGTGCTGCGTAGAACCGCTGATGGGGACCGATATTCGCATATAGAATCCCTTACCGGAAAATACGGCCACGCGGTCATCGTTATTCGGATCAGGCTGCCATCCATTCCTGGTTTCTGGCTCCAGCGAATAATGACTGGTCACCGAGCTACATCCAATTGCCCATGTGGCGAAGATGCATAGAATAAGAAGGGAGTTCCGAATGCCAATCATAATCAATGGTGACTCGCCCATGGTCTATGTCAACGCCCATTAAGGTACACCGGGTATGGTACACGGTATAAAGTAGCGCCGGGCCGGGATAGGTCTGCACATCTATGATATCAAACTGGACCGGAATCCAGCCGAACCTGTATAGTCCGGTACGCGAAATGGCGCCGCCGCCTTATCGGTAGCGACGCCTCCATTGCTTATTGCAGCGATGCCATATCGATCACAAATCGATAGCGAACATCGGACTTTTCCATGCGCTCATAAGCCTCGTTGATCTGATCCATTCGAATCATTTCGCAGTCGGGTAGAACGCCTTTCTCGGCGCAAAAATCCAGCACTTCCTGGGTTTCCGGAATGCCGCCGATCAAGGAGCCGGCAATACGACGCCTGCCAAAGATCATGGGAACCGTACTGGGCGCGCTCAAAGGTCCCACCTGGCCTACCAGAACCAGAGTGCCATCGATATCCAGAAGCGGAACGTATGGATTCACATCGTGCTCCACCGGAACCGTATCGATAATCAAATCAAAGGAACTGGCGGCCGTTTTCATAGCTCGCTTATCGCTGGAATTCAATAGCGCATGCGCACCAAGTTGCAAAGCATCGTCTTTTTTGCTATCCGTGCGGCTGAGTACGGTCACATGCGCACCCATGGCCACTGCAAGTTTTACGGCCATATGTCCCAGTCCACCCAGACCAATCACTCCAACCCGGCTACCTTCGCCGACGTTCCAGGCCTTCAGCGGCGAATAAGTGGTGATGCCGGCGCATAGAATGGGCGCCACCCGGGACAGATCCTGATCATCGCGCACCTTAAGAACAAATTCTTCCCGGACCACAAGATGCCGGGAGTACCCGCCCTGGGTTCTTTCGCCGGAGATTCGATCGGGAGAGCCGTAGGTAGCGGTAAAGCCATTGCGACAGTAGTTCTCATTCCCTTTTTTGCACTGGTCGCATTCGCAGCAGCTATCTACCATGCATCCAACGGCCACGGTATCGCCTGGCGCAAATTTCTTAACGTCTGACCCTACTTCCAGAACTTTGCCCACAATTTCGTGTCCCGGAACGATGGGATAACGAGTGCCACCCCAGTCGTTACGGGCTGTATGCAAATCCGAATGACATACCCCACAATAAAGTATTTCCATTGATACATCATTGGGTCTTAGATCCCGACGTTCAAAGTGAAAGGGCGCCAGTGGCGCAGTTGCAGACTCCGCCGCATATCCAATCGTTTTCATTTCTGTTTCTCCAAAGTTTTATTCTATCGATATAATATCTCACGGTGCGACCCGCGCAGGCTCCCTGCTCGCGGTGGATGCGAGCGCGGGAGCCGACACAGGACTTCATTTTCCGTACTGCTCGTTACTGACCTTTTCCATCCATTCCGCGGCCACTCCGTTGGATTTTTCCTGGATCGCAATATGACTCATGGCAGTGCTGGCGCTCGCTCCATGCCAGTGCTTTTCTCCGGGCAGAATGGAGACTACATCGCCAGGATTGATGGACTGCATCGGCTCGCCCAATTTCTGTACCCAGCCTGATCCGCCGGTAATAATCAATGTCTGCCCCAGCGGATGCGCATGCCATGCAGTGCGCGCTCCTGGCTCGAATGTTACATGCGCGCCGCTGGCGCGGGCCGGTTCTGCTGCATCGAATAATGGGTCCACGCGCACGGTGCCGCTGAAATAGTCCTCGGGGCCCTGACCCGATGGTTGTGATCCGCTTTTTCTGATTTCCATATTTGCCTCCCTGATTCCTCGCCGAGATCGATCCCGAAGCGGGGCGGAAATTTCAGGATTTCCCTTTTCTATTCTCAGCATACTGCGCCAGGAGGAGCTTTTCAATACCTGGAACGCTTAATTCTTGCCTATTTCTACGATCTGGCGAACATTTCCGCTGTTTCCATTGTACGCGTCGCGGAATCGCTTTACTTTGCCGGACAGCGACCTACACTTCCATCATGTTGTCCAGGGCCTGCCGCACCGATTTGACTCAAACCAATCTCTTCTATAGTAGCGACATTAGCGACTGTGAGCGATCCAGTCTCTCCGTCCGCGCACTATGGCGGTTGCTTTTCCATTCCGGCGGCTACCTACTCAGAGGGGCAACGTTACTTCTCATTCCTGTGCTTCTGGGTGCCTGTAGATCCATTGAGCGCAGTCATATTCAGATTGGTAGCACCGATCGCAGCTACTATGTGCGTTTACCCGATGGTTATTCACCCAATCATAAATACCCGCTGGTAATCCAGCTACATGGCGGCGGCGGCAATGCAGAGACCGCCGAATCTATGAGTAAGATGACCGAACTTGCCCGAAAGCGCGGCTTTGTAGTGGTTTATCCCGATGGTTTTGGGCCCCGAATGATGAATGCGCTCAAGACCTGGAATGCCAGGCATTGCTGTGGCCGCGCCATGCGCGAAAACAGCGATGATGTGGCCTTTATCTCCGAGCTCATCGACTTCATGATACAAAATTACAGCATTGACTCCAGACGAATCTATCTGTGCGGAATGTCCAATGGAGCGATGATGACCTACAGGGCCGCCCAGAAACTGGCACCCCGGCTGGCAGGCATTGGCATCGTTGCTGGCGCCATGTTCGGCGATGAATCAGTCACTCATACGCCACTTCCCGTAATGATCATACATGGAAGAAAGGACGATGCAGTGCCTTTCGAGGGAGGCCGCAGCGAAAAAGACCTGGTCAGCGAGAACATGGAAGGAACCTTCGCATCGGTAGAATATGCGGCTGGATTCTGGGCGCAAAATAATGGCTGTAGCGGCGCTCGCTCCAAGCAACGAACGGGCCCTGCCAATGCCATCGAGCAATGGAGTTACAGCTGTCCTGCGGATTACCCGGTTCTGGTCTACGCATTGGACGACGGCGGACATTCGTGGCCAGGCGGCGAAAAAGGCCGTCGGGCGGGGGACGATCCAGTGTCCTATTTCAACGCATCGGAGAAGCTTCTGGACTTCTTTGCGGCCCATCGCCGCTAGGCCCAAAGATTGATTGATGCAGCGGCCGACTAATCTAGAACCGAATCCTTGAACGCTTGTACCAGACGCGCGTTCATCGTATTCATGGAAGCAGGATCCATCTTGATCTTTTTCCGGTCGTAGGTAATCAAGCCATTGATCTCATCTTCTACGTCCGTCAGTTGCGTATATACCAGAGCATTCAGCCCTTTTGCAATTTGCGGAAGCACTTGCGTTTCGTATAGATCGATTACGGCGGCGCAATATTCGCTGCGATCTTCGTACTTTTTGTAGCCAAAGATCTTTTCGGGATGAAACAGATGCTCGGGTTCCGGTAGGCTGTATCCGCCAAATTCGGTGAGCGCCAGGATCCGTTTCTTTGCCGATCGTTCGGAAAACCGAATCTTTGTAAAATATATATGACGGCTGTGGTAATCTCCGGTCCTCTGATCGGACCAGCCGCTGGCATGATCAATCAGCCGAGTATCGTCGACGCTTGCCACGACACCCGCAATCCTTGCAGCATCGAATTGTCCCCAGGCTTCGTTGAATGGCACCCAGGTATTTATGCTGACTACATTCTTTAGATGGGCCAGCATTTCGGCAAGCTCAACTTCCCATTGCAGGCGGCCGCCAGCATCCTGACGGCCGAACCAGGAATAATGACTGTCCTTTAGATGAACTCCTGCAATGGCGAGAGCGCCATGGAGAATGATATCTTTTCTTTCGCTACCATTGACCATATCCTGCCATACTAGCATTCCCAATCGGTCGCAATGGTAGTACCATCGCAAAGGCTCTATCTTAATGTGCTTTCGCAACATAGTGAAGCCCATGGACCTGGCAAGCTCAATGTCGGCAATCATGGCCTCATCCGATGGAGGCGTGAGCAATCCATCGCTGTAATATCCCTGATCCAGTAGACCGCTTTGAAAATACGGCTTATGATTTAGAAAGAACTGCTTTCGCCCTTTCGCATCGGTGCTCACCGAGAAGTGCCGCATTCCAAAATAGCTCTTTATAGAATCCTGCCCGTAATCGATTTCCAGGTCATAGAGGACTGGATTCTCCGGGCTCCAGGCCGCGACTTCGGAAAGCTCGAGAAGTAGTTCCTTGCTTGATGCGGCGGATGTCCCGGCAGCGTTTGGGGCAGACTTTTCCCATTCCCTTTCTCTGGCCGATTGGCTATCGCTTTGCGTCCATTGCACCGAACCCACCAGGCGGCCATGCAAGTAAGCCCGGGCCGCAAGCGGAGCATCGCCAGTAGTCTCCAGACCAATGCGAATGGCACCTTCTTCGAGGGCTGGCTTCAAGGTCAGGTCCTTAATATACTCATCGGGAACGCTTTCCAACCATACGGTTTGCCAGATCCCGGATTGCGGAGTATACCAGATGCCTCCCCTATCCAATCGCTGCTTTCCGGTTTGATGCCACGATGTATCGCTGCAGTCCTGCACCGTTACTCGGATATCCAGGGTGTAAGCATCGGCATCGGCTCCGGTCAGACAATCGGTGATGTCCAGACAAAAGGGAGTGTATCCACCCGTATGGTGCCCGGGCGCCCGGCCATTCACATGCACTGTGGCCACCTGGTCCACCGCGCCAAAATGCAGCAGCAGGGGCCCGCGAACAAAGTCTTCGGGAATTGAGACCTTACGCTGATAGTGTAGATACTGATGGGGCTCCAGCGTGCGGCTCACCCCGGATAGAACGCTTTCCGGCGAAAAAGGAACTAGAATCTGTCCATCGTACTTTTCGCAATTCGGTCCGTCG
>JAGRNC010000329.1 GCA_020440935.1 Leptospiraceae bacterium
CCTTTTTCACCAGCTGCCGATATTCGACGATTAGTTCGCGCAACGCCGATGCATCGAGCTCGGTATCCACAGCAGCGCCCGCCTTTTCCTTGTGCTCCTCGAGAATCTCCTCGAAGAGCTCATGTTTGATACCCATAACAACGTTACCAAACATCTGAATAAATCTGCGATGGGAATCTTCCACGAACCGATCGTTTCCCGTCTCAAGAGCGATGCCACGTTTGGTTTCTTCGTTTAAGCCCAGATTCAGGATTGTATCCATCATTCCAGGCATACTGATGGGAGCTCCCGACCGCACCGAGACCAGTAGCGGCTTATCGCCGGATCCAAAGGTACGTCCGGTTTCTCGGTTCACATCCTGTAACTTGGTTTTGACCTCATCCATGAGGCCTTCGGGCAGTTTTTTCAGGGAAGAATACTCATTGCATACTGTGGTGGGAATCACCACGCCGGGAGGCACTGGCACGCCCAATCCGGCCATCTTGCACAGGTTTGCCCCTTTTCCGCCCAGAAAGGCCTTATCGGGCGATGCAACCTCCGAACGTCCTCCGCCAAAGAAAAATACCCTGCTTTCCATTTTGCCCCCTATTCTGAATTCCCAGCCCGCATCCCTGCAGGCCCTGTTTGACTTTTTTTGCCCCCCTTTTGCAAATCGGGCAATCATTATTCCGATAGATGGATACATAGTACGGTTTCTTTTTTGGCATCCCTGCCGGCTCCACGGTAGGGACCGAAAAATGGAAGCATTGGAAAAACAATTGACCGCCCCACTTACTATGGGTTTTGAAATACAGGATGATCCGCGCCGAAAAAAAAGATGACACCATTATTCTCCATGTTCTGGAACCCAGAGTGGATATGGTGGTAGCCCGCAAATTTAGAGAAGGGCTTACACAACACATCCAGGATCGGCCGCAGCGGATCATTCTGAACCTCGCAGACACAGAATACTTCGATAGCTCGGCTCTGGGGGCTCTTGTGGCCTTCATGAAAGATGTACGGGCCTATGGCGGCCGACTGGTGCTCTGTAATCTGTCGCGTTCGCTTCTTGCTCTGCTCAAACTGTCCAAGCTGGATATGCTATTTGAAATATCTGACTCGCTTGAAACAGCCATGAATTCCTGATTTTTTTCTTATATCTGTTCCATCAATTTGGCCCTTCCCGGGGTCGATTCTTAAGCCGTGGCGGGCGGAAATCTTCCAGCTGCCTGGAGTAGTTTTGGCTCCGGGGCATACGACGAAATCGAGCAAATCGATCGGGATATGAATATGTCCCTGGTGGAGATGATGCGCGAGATCTATGCAGACGAGCGCATGACGGCCACGCAATTCACAATCATCGGCTCCGATGTGAACCAGATTCGGCATCTATTCTTCCATTTGCGAGCAGAGCGCCGAAAAATCGATGTAAGCTACGGCATTGAAGTGCTCACCGGCGCTATTGTCGATGTGGACGATGACCATGTATTGATTCATATTCCTGGCTTTGAAGAAGGGCCGCAACGCCGCATTCGAATTCGATTTGAGGCGCTGAACATATTCTACCAGTTTGAAGTCATTATCGAAGAAGTGAGCGGAGAACGGGTATGGTTCCGCATGCCCGACAGTATTCAGTCGGCCACTCGACGAAAGTATCGTAGAGTATATCCCGATGACGTATTTCTGCGCTTTATTTTTCAATACCGTCCCATTTTCGGAAAGCGAGGGATTGGACAGATCGTTGAGGATCGATATTCCTTCCTGGTCGAAGAGCTGCAGAAGGATTTCCCGGATCTAACCCTCATTCTGCGGATGGTAGCCGAGGAGCTCAACGCCATATCGGGATTCTTTGAATTCAAATTCTATAAGAAAGGCGAAAAGCGCACTCGAATGGAACAGGTGGTTGCCTCGCAAGAAAGCACGCTCTATATGCGCGACACCGACAGGCTGGAAAACTACTTCCGGAAGCTGAATCTATTTGGACTTACGAACTACGAGCGCGAGTATAAAAATATGCTCAATGTAATGTCCGAAGAGGAGGCACGCAAATCCTTTGAGGAGCTTCAGCAAGAAGAGCTTCGAAATCATCTATACAACTATGTTTGCGCGCCAATCACAGTCTTCGATTCCTGCGTCGGTCATATCTATCTGTACACAACGGTGCTAGAAAAGCATCAGATCACCACCGATGATGCCACCAGGATCGATATTCTGGCCACATTGCTAAGCTACGCCATGACCCGGACCGCAGTGGCCCGAACCTATTTTACCGAGCCCCTGGCGCGCTTGAACAATGTTTCCATCGCTGGCCTGCTATTTGAGATCAAAAGTCCCATCCTATTCGACTACCTGATCGATCACGATTCCCTGCGCGTCCTACTTCCGCTCCGGAATGATTTGCTTGAGATGCAGGGCGACATCACCCGACTATTTCCCACCGACAAAGGCGATCGATTCCAGATCGGGATTCAATTCACCGAAGGCGCTCCCGACGATTTCAAGAAATTAGAGAATTACATCTACCTGCGAAACAAACAACGCGCAGAAGCCTGAAACTTTGCATTCCCGACCCTACAGGCCCCTTCCGGTCCGGTTTCTTAAATACGACTGAGGTTTGCGCCTGCACCAGAAGAAGCGGACCACTGGTCCATGCCTGGATTGAGAAAAGCGAGCCCGTCCGCCCGGAAACACATCCTATACCCTGACAAATCGCCTATTCGTACCTTTTCTGTGCGGTGCAGAATTTTTGTTTGACTGGCCGGCCAGTCAGTGATAGAATTCGGGAGATGGCCGGTTCGGCCCTGGAGGAATTCATGCAATCAGAATCAATTCAACCGCAGAACGCGTGGAAAGAATACAGCGGAAAGGTAGCCTGGCCTACCGTGCTGCTCGCGCTGTTGTGCTTCACCGGTTTTCTCAGCACAGTCGTGGCTGCCGAAATGGCTCTCATTCCCATCTGGGCCGGCCTACTGATCAATGCAGTGTTTTGCTACATTGTGTTTACCCCGCTGCATGAGTCCAGCCACAGCAACGTGGGCACGCGAAAGGGCTCCTTTCAATGGCTGGATACGGTGATTGGTTGGGCCTCCGGAGCAATGCTCATTGCGCCCTACTCAGCGTTCAAAGTGCTGCACTTAAGGCACCACAGCAATACCAACGATACAGGTAAGGACCCGGATCATTGGATGGCTACTTCCAATCCTGTGGGGCTGCTGTTTCGTGGTTTGACCATTATTCCCCGCTATTACTTTCATTTTTTCTCCTTTCGCGATAAGCAATCCAGAGATAAGACGCTGAGTACAATTCTCGGTGTTCTTGGATTGGCGGCGATCTATGTAGCCTGGGGGCACAGCACTTCCTATCTGCACCCATTGCTGCTCTGGGTTGCGCCCGCCCTTCTGGCTCTGGCTGCCCTGGCTATAGTCTTTGACTGGCTTCCTCATTATCCGCACCAGTCGAAGGATCGCTATCAGAATACCCGGGTGATGCCAGGTGGCTTACTCAACACAGCCCTGCTCGGGCAGAATTATCACTTGATTCATCATTTGTACCCAGCAGTTCCCTTCTATCATTACCGGCATGTATTCGACGATACGCGAGAGTATCTAGAAGCGAAAGGCGCTCCCATTGGATGGAGCGCTTCCATGGATGCGATCAGCGAGGCCGGCTAATATTCGGCCGGGTCTTCGGTACTCCTAAAAAAAAGGGGGCCCCTTGCGGGGTCCCCTACGGAGTTACACGAATGACATTGTACTGATCGGGAGGCTAACCAATTGCGGTTAGAATTTTTTGTATCGGGTAGGCTGAACTTTCGGAAATTTCCAAAATTCAGGGAGGAACTTCTTTTTTAGACTATGTCGTA
>JAGRNC010000330.1 GCA_020440935.1 Leptospiraceae bacterium
AGAACTACCGCAATGGTTACGGCATTTCACATATTATTGCGAGGCGGGAGGCAGTAGGTCACGATTCTGCCCATTTCATAAAGCACCTACCTGACACTATCCGAGAAGGTGAAGTATTCCGGAAAAAAGAGAAGGATGAAACGGTCTTCATTCGGCACCCGGAAGGGTCCAAAGAAATCCTGATTCGACTGAACTGGTTCGGTGAGCGAAAGGTCTGGTTGCTGACAGGATATTTTACGGAACCCGAAGTGGGTGGGAAGGCCCTGAAGAGCAGGATTGGCATTCTCCAGGGTTATCCGGGTTCAATGGATGCTGCGCCCGACCTTCCCGTTTACAAGAATATCGGAAATTCGCCGCCAAGTCAAGACAGATTAGATGTCAGGAAGGCCAGAGGCTTTCCAATTATGTGCGACTACTGCAAGGATTGGTCTACTCACAACCCGATCCTGCGCGTATTTGCCTCTTATGAAGAGTTCGCTCGTTCGCCATACTACGGCGGGGGCGATCACGTCATTAACGACCCTTACGCAGAATTCGCCACCTGGCCAGGGAAGACTAATGCCAATCGTCATTTTGAAGACTGGTGGGTCTGCGTACCGGTTCACCCGAACTGCTCACACGGCTACCAGCCATATGATCCAGAGGAAAGTGAATACGATTTCAGCGACACTTTCTCAAAGGTAGAAGAAGAGATCCGGGACGAACAGGATCGCGCCGCCGAGACCCGCAAATCAGCGTTCTACTCAATCGGCGTCTTCCAGGCCGCGACTTGCGCATGTTGCGACCCATCCATTCACAGGCCAGAGGTGTCCTGGACGCGGGAATACCTTTCGCGAAGCAATCTAATTAACAGAGGGGAAAAATGAAACGATTAGCGATATTCGTTCTTCTGACGCTTTGCTCCAGCGGAGCACTGTTTGCAGGGGATTCAGAGGATTACTCGGCGCTCTATGTTCAAGCAGGAGCGACGTACGGGATTGATCCCGACATTGTCCAGGCAGTGGCCGAAATAGAATCGGCGCACAATCCGTATGCGGTTTCCAGTTCCGGCGCCCGCGGGCTCATGCAGCTGATGCCTCGTACGGCGGCCTGGCATTGCAAGATCTATGGATACGAACTGCACGACGCGAGAAAGAACGTGTTCTGCGGCGTTTCGTATCTGGCCTACCTAAACCGAAAGATGAAAGGCTCCCTGCCCCTTGTTCTTGCCTCATATTATACTGGCCCCGGTACAGTGCAACGCAACGGATACAGGCCTCCGAAGCGCGCCTATGCCTACATCGCAAAATTCCAGGCCGCCTACAATCGAATCAAGGCGAAGCGAGGCCACCAGCGGGACATGTGCCTTGCACTACTTTCGGAAGGCACCCGGCTTGCCGCCCTGGCAAAAGTGGCCGGCACACCCATTCCCGGGTTATAGGAGCTCCAGGACCATGAAAGAGAAGAAAACCAAAAAAGTCACTATCTGGACCCACCTCTACGCATGGCCAGTGGCCATCGGTCTTGGCCTGGTCGCATGGCGATGGCGCAAAGCTGGATTGATCCGGTCGGTCAGTTTACGAAACCGAATTCGCCGGGAATATCTGGATATGGTGGATCCATGGTCCAGTGCCGAGCAGGACGTTTACGTCCCACACCCCTTGATCCCGCGCAAAAACCGCAAGGTCTACAAACAACTCGGTGTCCGGAATATCAGACATCGAAAGAGCATGATTGAAATGCTCATCAAGTCGGGTAGAGCGCGAGAAGCGAAATAGAAATAGGAATCTGAGCATGGCAAGGCGAGTCAGACAGGGCGGCTTTACGGTCTTTAATCCCACAATCCGGCCGAACGTATTCTCCCCGGTGGGCGTTGAAGATCTGATCGATCGACGGGGCGAATCAGCCCTCTGGTTTCGTATGCAGCCCTGCCCCTGTCCGGTGGCCAGCCGGACTTCCGATTGCCTCGTCTGCTTTAATTCCCATGTGCGCAGCTTTCAGGAATCCGTCTTGATAGAAAATGAGCGGGTGCAGGCTGACGGGCATAGTCTATTCCCACGCTTTGCTCCTGTTCGCAAAGTCAACCGAACAGAATGGCTTGGCCCGGGAGAGGGCCGGCCGCTTACCGTGGACAAGATCGACCCGACGAGGGTGTTAGTTAAGGAGATGCTCGAAGAGTGGTCGGCGGTGTTCATAGATTACGAAGTAGATCTCATCGAGGCCCAGACCTTTGATAAGATCCGGGTCCATAACGACATTTTCGTCCAGATTCCAACGGATGCCATCATCATTGGAATCGAAGGAGTCTGGGAGAGCGGCGATGAGGATGTTGATGGGCGCCCACTGGACTACACGGGCTTCGGATTTCATAGAATAACACTCAAAGAGAGATTCACGGGCCTGGTGAATGTTCGGCTACGCCTATTCAGGCCCATCAAGATTGCATATAGAACCATGGACGTTGGCCATAAGCGCACCGAGCGCGCCGCCCTACCCTTCGAATCTGGCGAAATTGAGATCATTGTCCCCAATAGCTATCTGATGGGAGAAGGCGATATAATCACGTTCCTGACAACTACCGTGCGGCATTCGATGTATATCGAGGCGAAGCCGGGACAGGTGGACCGGATCGCCTACTCGCCCGTTGTAGAATTGATCAACTGCTATTCGAAAGCACGAGACGACAAAGGCAATGATAGGATCCTGCAGCACACTATTGGCCAAGACCTGATCCTGGAGTCCTCGGATCGTGTCCGCTGGCTGACCGACAAGCCCAGAGGCGGCTATACACTCATGTATTCCTACAATCCGTCCTTTCGAATCCAGGAAGAGACGACCGTAGCAGGAGGGATGGACAAGCGCCTCCCCCGGCAGTACAGAGCCAAGGCAGCATCCAGCTACAATATTCGCTAGCGACACGGTGTCGCCTTACCAGCTTCCTGATTTTTTCTGATTCATTGTCAGAATTAGTGTTGACAGGCGCTTTGTTACCGTCAAGGGTCTTGAGTATGAATGTCGAGCGAAATATGGTCGCCAGTGGCCCATGGACGGGAACCGAACAATTCGTCCTGCGCTTTACGAATGGCAACCGGACCTACGAGGTTTACAAGTTCATGGATTCCGGGCATCCGTTGATCTGCGTCTTTAGCTTCCGAAAAGGGGCACAACTGTTTGCCGGCAGTTCGTCGCAATTTGCCCCGGGCGCCGGAATGAGAGCATTCTCAAATATCCACGATCTAAAGACGCATTACCGGTCGTTCGGCATGCCCGAGATCGAAGCGATTCTTGGCCTGGATTACAGTTATTTGAAGGCCGCCTAACCATGTTGACACTTGCTAAATACCCACCGATCGGAACTGAGTTCTGGACCTTGAACCGCCGGACCTGGGAGCCAGAAGCCAGGCGCTTTTCGAATTCGGAATCCGATTCCTTCACTTTCAATAATGGAATCGCCTTTCCAGACGCTGAAACCGCACAGAAAGTGTCGGGCGGCTTTCTGGCATGGGAAGCATTGGCCGCGGAGGCTCGCAGCAACCGGGCAGAATTCGGACCCGGAAAAATCGTTGTTACCGTATCAGATACTGGCTTGGATCTCCTAACAGAGGACAGGGATGCCGATGAAAGAGTTTTCGTAGGTCTGCGATTCAACTCCCGGGAGTCGGCCATGGCCGCAATAGAGCGAGTCGGTCGCTCAGCCCTACTCAACTATGCCGAATGGGTCTACGAATCGATGTGAGGTCATTGCAGTTGTGATATTTCCTGAATCTGAATTTAAGCCATGGCCCTTTGCCCAGGAGTCCTCTTCGCTGGAATCGGTGGGTGACCGGCCGGACCATGAAACCACTCGG
>JAGRNC010000331.1 GCA_020440935.1 Leptospiraceae bacterium
TCGCCCCTGGTTCATCGATTTTGGCATTGCATCGCGTCTCCAATCGCGAAGCGAAACGGCGCTTCAAGTAGGAAAACTGGAAGGCACGCTTCTGTATATGTCGCCGGAGCAAACCGGCCGTACAAACCGTAAAGTCGATCATCGTTCGGATCTGTATGCGCTGGGGGCCACTTTTTACCAGCTACTCAAAGGCGAACCGCCGTATACTTCTACGGATCCGCTGGAGCTTATTCACAGCCATCTCGCCAAGGAGCCCCCTCCACTGGAAAAGGATCGTCATGGATCTTTCGTTCCTGCGGTGCTACAGGACATTCTGCGGCGACTTATGGAGCGCGACCCGGACGAACGTTACAGCACTGCCATGGGGCTGGCTCTGGATCTACGCAAATGCCTTTCGCGTCTGGAGGGTCGCAATCAAATCCCTCCATTTACATTGGGCGAAAAAGACTTTCCTCGCGGGTTGATGATTCCCCAGTACCTGTACGGCCGCGAAAAAGATCTGGAACAGATTCGCGAGATACTGGATTCCGGTCGCGCATCGCTGGTGCTGGTACGCGGCGAATCGGGATCGGGTAAGTCTTCCTTAATTCAGGAAATTCGAAGAAATGTAGCCGAGCGTCAGGGAATGTTCCTACCCGGAAAATTCGAGGCGCATAAGAAAGATATACCGTACCATGCAATTCTTCAGGGCATCTCTATCATTGTAGATTCCCTTCTTGCCGAAGACGATGCCTCGGTACGCGAATGGAAAGAATTCCTTCTGGAAAGATTACGCGGAAACGGTCAGGCCCTGGTGCAACTGGTGCCTTCGCTGGAGCGTCTAATAGGCCCGCAACCGGATCTGGTGGAGCTGGCCGCCGAAGAAGAACAGGTGCGATTCCGGCTCACGTTACTTGCATTCCTTTCTGCCTTTCAGGACCACCCGCTTATATTCGTCCTGGACGACTTGCAATGGGCGGACCTGGCATCCCTGGATTTGATCCAGGATATGCTGCGAAATAGCGAAAACATTTACATCCTTGGTACGTATCGCTCCAATGAAGTGAATGATCTGCATCCTTTAAAAAGAGCGATCGATAGTTATCTGCTCAATGGCATCGAATTAGCCACCATCGATCTGCAACCGCTGGGGCCGCGCGATTTGCTGCGCATGCTGCTTGAAACATTCAGAATAGCGCCATCCTCCGAAGAGGCTAATCCGGTAAAGGACCTGGCAGAGGCTCTATTCAAACGAAGCGAAGGAAATCCTTTTGTGGCCCGTCAGTATCTGGAATCGCTCCATGAGCATGGATGGATCCAGCTGGATCGCGAAGAAGGCAAATGGCACTTTGACCTGGCCCGCATACGCATGGACGGACTTACCGCATCGTCGGCGGAATTAATGGCCAGAAGTCTTGAATCGGTGGCCCAGGCAAGAGATCTGTTGCAGGCCGCCGCCTGTATTGGATCGAGGTTTTCCTTATCGATGGCGGCCGGACTGGTCGAGCAAGATGTAATGCTCACTCTTTCGCAGTTGCAGGAAGTGGCCCAGCGCGATTTTATCTATCCGATTGGAGAACAATACAAATACGTCGACCGGGACTCCACCAAAAAGCAAGTCGAGCAGGTGTATTACGCCTTCTCTCACGATAGGATCTACGAATCGGTATTGCAATCCACTCGGCCTTCGGTGTCCGAAGAATTGAACCTGAAAGCGGCACGCCTTATTTTGAATGTTTCCAACTTTCATGAAATCGATGAACAGGTAGGAACCATTGTCTCCTATTATAATAAGGGGCGAAACCTTGTAGAATCCGATGAAGAAAAGCTAACCATAGCAAAGCTTAACTTGAGGGCCGGTCAACGCGAGCGAAAGGCCTCCGCTTTTGACGAGTCAGTCGTTCACTTTGGCATTTCTCTGGACACTCTGTTTCAGCGCAGGGAGGCAGTCCCCGCCGATTTGCGCATGGAAATCATTCGAAATCTAGGCGAAGCAGAGTACTTGCGTGGTCGAAAGATTGTAGCCCAGGAGCACTTTGATCGGGTCCTCAAAGATTCCAGGTCGCTTCATGATAAATTAAAGGTTTTCGAGTTCAAAATAGCGATCATGGGATCTGGCGGGCAGTTCGCCGAGGCAGTGGGCCTGGGCATGCAAGCTCTCAAGAAGGCGGGCATTAAGTTAAAGAATCCGCGCTCTCCGGAATCTATGGATCTAAAATCATTGATTCGCCAGGCGCAAAAGATGGTTCCGCTTCATAGAAAGCGCAGAAAACAGGAGCCCGATCCCACCAGCCTTTCGCTGGCACGGATTCTGTCGCAGACTATCACACCTGCTTTCCTGATAAATTCGAATCAGTTGCCTGAACTGCTTACAGCTTTGATGGATCTGAGCGAAGAGAAAGGACCATTTCCCGATACATCCGTAGCTCTGGTGGTTCTGGCCGTGCTGGTCTGTCAATACCGGGATGCCGCAGAGGGCCGCAAGATGGGCGAAATCGCGCAGGACCTGGTGGAACGATTTAATGCACGCGATGTGCGGGGGCGAGTGCATTATTATTTTCTGTCTTCGGTCAGTCCCTGGACCAGCGACATTCAGAATCGGCTTCCGCTACTTCAAAGGGCAGCGGACTATTCGCTGGAGGCAGGCGATCTTCCTTTTGCCGCTCTCTCGCTCTTTGATATGCTGGGGCAGAATCTAATGTTCGGATCCGCTTCGCTGGAAGAGTCCGAGGATCTGCTTGCTCGCTACGGACCGCAGATCCATGGAATGGGGCAGGAATCGCTTTCGCAGATGTTCAATCTGATGCGACAATCCTTTCACCTTCTTAAGAGCGGCAGTCGACAACGCTCACAGATAGCGGGAGACTATTTCGATGAATCCAAAGTCCGTCCGCGATGGGAAGATACAGGCGCTTCCAGAAACCTCTTCTATTTGCAGCTATTCAAGAACTGGCTGGGACTAATCTATTTTACAGATCAACCTGCACCGGTTCGCCTTGCAGGCGCAGGAGCGCCCATCGCTCATTTTGACTCGGTATTCGCCGAATATCTGGATTGCTGCCTATCGCTAATGCAGGACAAGAAGGGTTCGGCGGAAAAACCCGCCGCCTCGCTGCTGGATCGATTGGTCGCATACGAAAAGCAAGCTCCCGCGAACTTTGGATTTATGCGGGCTCACCTTCAGGGCGAATTGCGATGGAGGCAGGGCGACCTTTCGGCAGCTATGGATGCATTTGACGAGGCATGCGCGATTTCTGCATCCTCGGCCATTCTATGCGGAATGATCCAGCAGAGAACTGCGGCATTTTATTTGAATCTTCGCAAACCCAGATTCGCCAGAATCTACGCCGATCGAGCGCGCCAAATTTTTCAACAGATTCACAGCTACGGGCAACTGGATCAATGCGAGCGGATGCTGGACGAGATTCGACTGCAAGAGGTGCGGCAAGCCCCCGATGATTCCAGCAAGAGTTCTTCGGTATCCGCCACGGCCGATACCGCCGTAACTACCACCGCCTCCGAGGCCGAGCTTGATCTGGAATCGCTTATGCGAAGTTCTGCCATCGTATCGTCGGAAATCGAGCTGGATCAACTGATTGGAAAATTGCTGCATACCCTCCGAGAGAGCGCAGGCGCCCAGAAAGCGGTGCTTCTGCAGCGAAGCGAAGATGCATTACTTGTACGCGCCAGTCAGTCGGAGATGGGCGGCATCGAAGATCGACTCCGACCGGCGGATCCAGATAGGGATGTCCCACTGAGCATCGTTCAATTCACGGAAAGAAACAAGAGTCCCACTGTTCTGGACAATGCAGCATCAGAAGGGTCCTTCCAGGCCGATCCATACG
>JAGRNC010000332.1 GCA_020440935.1 Leptospiraceae bacterium
TGCTTCCAATGTGTCTCATTCTTGTGTCGATGGCCGGAGCCGAATACTGGGAAAACTTCGCAAACATCGCTCGCCTGTTTGCTCCTGCCGTGGTTGGTCTGGCCATGCTTCGGCAGCGATGGATGTCGCGAATAACCCTGGGATGGGCCGGATTAATGTCGCTACTATTGTTGTGGAACGATTTGCAGCATGTGCAACTGTGATGGTGCGCTAAAGACAGATAGCGCTCAACCACTGCGCAAAATCTTGCATTTCTTCCTGGCAGATCTCGTGGCCCATGGGATAATCCCTGAAATCAAGCTTGTAGCCTGCTTTTGACAGATCCTCGCTATGCATCTGCGACCGATCAAAAGGAAGCACATCATCGTACAGTCCATGAGTCATGAAGATGGGAGTGCTGCGCGATTCGTTGCTGGCATCGTCCAGGCCTCCGAACAGGTATCCCGATAGCGCGCCAATGCCGGCCACCGGCTTCTTTCGCCGGATGCCAGTGTACAGGCTAACCACGGCGCCCTGCGAAAACCCCGAAAGTACAATTTGCTCGTGTGAGTAGCCGTGATGAACCAGAGCATCCAGGGTTTGGTCCAGAAGGGCCCTGGATTTTTTCAGTCCCACTTCCTGTTGTCCGTCCAGATCATACCACTTCCAGCCCACAACGTAGGCATCGGGAGCGTTGAGGAATAAATAGGAGATTTTGGAACCAAGTAGAAGGCGAGGGAAATCGAAAAAAGACTCCATTCGATCACCCAGCCCATGCATAATGATGAGCAGGTTGGAGTCTTTTCTGTCGGCTGGGATATAGCGATGTGCTAGAGGAAGGCCCGAAAGAGGGTCCATTACTCGGCTTCTTCCAGATCCTTAAATCCAGTGCCTCGGCGATGTGCCTGTTTTGCTTTGGTTCGCAAAGCCCGTTCTTCGCGCTTCTTCTGCAGTTTCTTGCGCACAGAGAGTCGAGTTTTCAGCTTCTTCACAGCTTTTGCTCCTTCAGAGTTTGGGTGGCCTGATACTAGTATCGGCTCCATGAGTTCCGACCACGCAGGGCCATTTCCCGAATACGAACCGTCCATTATAGAGCGGAATCAGCCAATTCGGGGGAATCCTATCCAGAAATGGCAATCCGCTATACAGCGCAAGTCCGATTTTTTCCCTGGATAGTAATGAATACCTGGGTGGAAATCAGCCGCAGTGCGGTGGAGCAATCGGTGCAAAACTATCGATCGCTGGCCCCCGAAAGCGGTTTCATGGCAGTGGTCAAGTCCAATGCCTACGGCCACGGGCTGAAGGAGATGACCTCCATACTGATCCCGCTACATGAAAGAGGCGATGTGGCTGGCCTGGCCGTGAATTCCATTCGGGAAGCACTGGAGGTACGGTCCTTTGGATTTAAGGGAACCGTGCTCATCATGGGCCGAAACGACGATTCCGATTACGGCCAGATCCCGGAATCAGAAACTGATTTCCACATTGTGCTCTCCACCAGCGATGATATCGAAGGGCTGCAGAATAACCGACCAAATTTGCCATTTCATCTCAAAGTAGATACCGGGATGAGCCGGCTGGGCGTGCATGATGATACCCTGGATTCGGTGCTGTCCTATTTGAAACAAAACACTGCGCTTCGGTGGCGCGGACTGATGACGCATTTTGCCAACGTGGAAGATGTGATGGACCAGGGCTACGGGCGATTGCAGTTGGAACGTTTCCAGCAGGCCATGGAAAAGGCCAGGACTGCGCATCAAGAATTTGCGGGCGAATTGATCGTCCATAGCGCTGCTTCGGCGCCCGCTCTATTACTACCCGAAGCCCGACAGGATTGGATTCGCGTGGGAATATCGCTTTATGGATTCTGGCCTTCTTCTTCTACCCGGCTATCGGCCCGTACGTTGATGGGAAGCGAAATACCCGAGTTTCGTCCGGCCCTTTCCTGGAAAGCCCGTATTGTTCACTGCAACGAAGTGGGGCAGGGCGTGGATGTAGGTTATGGCTGCACCTATCGTACTACTGCACCCACACGAATTGCGGTATTGCCGGTGGGCTACTACGAAGGCTACGATCGATCGCTGTCCAACCGCAGCCATGTATTGATTCGTGGTCGCAGGGCTCCGTTGCTGGGTCGAGTGTGTATGAATATGATTATGGTGGATGTTACATCCATCCCTGGCTGTTCTGTGGGCGATGTGGCCACTCTGATTGGCACCGATGGCAGCGAATCGGTATCGGCCGATGAATTGGCCGATCTGGCAGGCACCATCAACTACGAAACTGTGACCAGAATCGAGCCCCATCTACCGCGTATTATCGTGGACTGAATTCTGGATTATTTCCCGGGAACCCCGGTTCGGCCGCATCCGTCCAATGGATATGAATGGTCGCAGAAGTTTACAATCGGCAATCCTGATTGGTTTTATTCTATTTGCGCAGTCCGGTCAGGCCCAGGATGACCCCAGCGTTGCGGTGTACCAGGGTCAATTTACTCAGACCACGCTTGGCAACATTCTCTTAAAGGGAAATACGGACTATCGACCATCCTATATCCTTACGGGCGCCTACAATACTCCGTCCAGCTTCACTTTCCTGGGCCTTCCCACCGAATGGGAAGGGCAGGTTGTAAAGCATTCAGGCACCGATAAGCACCTGGAATTTAATGCGGTATTTATGGCCCGGCTGGGAGATAGTCTGGATTTTAGTGGCATCCCCATGAGCATTGCTGTAGGCGAGGGACTTTCTCTGGCCACGCGAAATCCCGGCGTGGAGAATCCGCGCAGCTTCTATGGCGTAAATGGCGAATCGGAATACTCTCGCAATTTGTTAAACTATCTGGTGTTCGAATTAGAGGTGGGCCTACCCATGGATGCCTACCAGCCTCGCGCCTTTGTGCGATTGCATCATCGCTCCGGAATCTACGGCACCTTCTGTCCGCCTACGTGCGGAAGTAATTACATCGCCTATGGAGTAAAATTCTCGCCTTTCGATTAGCGCCTCGCAGAATGTCTTCATTCTGCAACGCTCCATTGTATTACCTTTTAAGAATGCTGCAAGCACTCTGGCCGAAAGCCTGGATTCAATTTGTAAGCAGACCGAGCCTTCCTTTGTTGCCTATCTGATTAACGATCATAGCAGCGATGATAGTCTTAGTATGGCGCAGAATCTAGCCGACAACGATTCGCGCTTTGTGGTACTGCAAAATGATGGCCATGGAATCGTGGATGCCCTGAACACGGGGCTGGCCCGATGCCGAGATGGAATTGTATTTCGAATGGATGCCGACGATCGCATGCATCCTCAGCGATTGGCCAGGCAGACTGAGCATCTACAATCGGTTGATATTTCCAGCAGCACGGTGGAACCGTTTGGATCGATGACCGAAGGCCGCCGACAATACTTTGAATGGCAAAATCAGGTACGCAGCATCAATGATATTTATGCGAGCCGTTACATCGAATGCCCGGCGCAGCATCCAACGCTGGCCTTTCGCACATCCACCATTGAGAGGCTGGGCGGATATCGGACCGGACCCTTCCCCGAAGACTATGATCTGATCTTGCGCGCGTTGCAGTGCGGGCTTACCATGGAGAAGCTCGCCGAGCCATTGCTGCAATATCGTTGCAGCGAAAGTCAGCTTTCTTATGCAGATGAGCGGTACGGCAGGCCGGCCTTCCATGAACTGCGAAAATTTCATTTGCAAAGAGATGCATCGCTACTTGCTATTCTTGCCGGCCGTCCCCTGGTTATCTGGGGCGCAAGTCGAATGAGCCGCCGCAGAATGGAAGACCACTTTGCAGGCAG
>JAGRNC010000333.1 GCA_020440935.1 Leptospiraceae bacterium
GAAGATCCATCGAGCAAGATCGGACGACCTCGACAGATCTATACAGGTCCTGCAAGACGCAGCTACGTTGCTATGGAGAATCGCGGCTAAGTCAAGAATCGCGGCTAAGAGCCGCCACCTCGGCGGCGGCCCAACCAATCGGTGATCGAGTCACGGGCCGCCTCTTTGAGATATTGGGCTGCGTTTTGTACCGAATCCAGGCTCGTTCGCCCCTGGCCAATCTCATAGATCGCTTCGAATAGATTCGATGCTTCAATCCTGTCGGCCTCTTCCAGCTTTCCGCAAAATGCGATGCATGGAATGCCTTTCTGTTTAAGCATTTGCGCCAGCGATCCCGGACCTTTCCCTTCCAGACTTCCTGCATCCAGCTTTCCTTCGCCTGTAATCGCCAGATCGACATCCATCCAATTCTCCAGTTGTACGGCCTGGGCAAAGAATCGAAAACCAGGTTCCAGCGATGCCCCGGCCAGAAGTAGTCCAAAGCCCAAACCGCCCGCTGCACCTGCTCCCGGTGTCGAGGCCACTCGTAGCTCCAGGCTTCGTTCGCAAACCATTGAGAATGATTCCATGGCGTTTGCATATTCATCAAGTTTCGATTCCGATAAGCCCTTCTGCCGTGCAAACCGTGCAATTGCGCCTGTGGGGCCATTGAGAGGGCTGGTTACATCCGCAACGATTCGCAGCGTGGCCCGATATTGCGTGGCAGCCGGAGGCTGAACCTCTGCCACCGAAGAAAGAATCGATGCTATGGGGACCATGTTTTCCGGCCTCGGCAGTTTCAGGGGACGTCCCAGTCGGTCCAGGAATCGGTAACCCAGCGCCGCCAGGCATCCCATTCCGCCATCGATGGTGGCGGAACCTCCCAGACCCACATTGATTCTTTTTGTGACGGACTCGGATGCACGTAGAATTAATTCGCCCGTGCCAAACGTGGTGGCATACTCCGGATTTCGCTCTTCCGGTGAAACCAGCCCAAGCCCGCTAGCGCTTGCCATTTCCAGATAGGCCTCATCTTGCCCCCAGAAGTATTCGGCTGCCACAGGTCGTCCCATCGGTCCGGTTACAGTAACGTTTTCTCGATTCAGACCTCTTGACTCCGCTATGAGCGCCATGGTACCCTCGCCGCCATCGCCAATCGGTTGGGTAACGATGGAATACTGATTTTCCGAATGGTCCGCGCTGCATCCTTCCTTTATGCCTGCAACCAGGGCCGCGGCCACTTCGGTGGCCGTAAGGCTGCCCTTAAATTTATCGGGGGCGACAAGAATTCGCATGGGCAAGGCTTCCATTCGGATGCCTGCAGTAGAACGAAAAATCGGAATTGGGCAATTTTCCTTGCCTATATGGGTTTTGCCGGAGATACTTCCGGGGCCGGGATCGCAGTCGATATCCAAACTTAGACCTTCGAATTAAAAGACCTGGCCAAAAGCCCGAGCATAGGAGAAATCTGTGAAACAATATATGCTGGTTCAATACGGATTTGAAAAGCCCACGCCGGAAATCATGTCTGAGTGGAAGAAATGGTTCGATGCCATCGGCGCAAGAACTGTGGAACAGAAAGGCATCACAGCCACTTCCGTTCTGGACTCCTCTGGAATGCAGAATATTACCGCGGACCTTGAAAGGGCCACAGGATACACGATTCTAACCGCCGAAAGCATGCAGGAGGCGCAGTCTATTGCGATCCAATGCCCCTTTATTACTTCGATTTCTATATTCGAGCTTGCCGGTTAATCGTCCATCGTATGGGTAGATGCATTCTGTTCGCGGCGAAACTGCTTTTCCAGAAATTCGCTGCGACGCAAGGATTGGCGCACCCATAGAAGCCTTAGCTCTTCTTTCTCCTTGTCGCTAAGATGCCAGTTGTAGGTAGAGTTTCGCATGCGCATGGTCACATCGTAGAGTGTAATGGCCGCGCTTACCGAAATATTGTAGCTTTCCGTAAATCCGTACATTGGAATGCGCAGGCATTGATCGGCCATTTGACGAGCCGTGCCACTAATTCCATCCTTTTCAGAACCAAAAACGATGGCAGCCGGAACGGACGGATCCAGCTCCGGTAGTTCAATGCTATTTTCATGGGGCGAAGTGGCATAAATACGATATCCCTTTTCTCGCAGATCGCTGAGGCAGCGAGTCGTTGCATCATTGGATTCCGCGAGGGAATCCAGGATCGGCAGGGTTGCCATCGGCGATTGATCCGCTGCACCGAGCAACTCGGATCGATACCTGCGAATGGTAAGCCAGCGGGCGCTCCCCATAGATACTCCGGTCTTAACCTGAAAATTGTGACGATTTTCTACAATGTGCACATCCTGAATTCCGCATGCTTCGGCGCTTCGCAGGCAAGCGCTGGCATTGTGGGGATCCACCAGATCTTCCAGCACCAGGGTAACTCGACGTGTTCGATTCGCAAGAATTGCCTCGATTCGGTTTTTTCGTTGATCGGTAAGAAAATTTTCCAGGTATTGCAGCAGTCCTTCGGTCATCCATTGTCAGAGGTATGGCCGGAAAACAGATTGCAATTCTTTTCGAAATTCCAAGATTGGAGCCACCATGAAGCTCCGGGTTTCTGAAATTAAACTTCGCAGTCGGATTCGTATGGATCCTGGCGACCTTTCCGACCTCATGCAATCCATGCGAAAATACGGTCTGATTCATCCAGTGCTCGTAGATACCGAGCACAGACTGGTGGCCGGTTATCGTCGCCTATGCGCTGCGCGTAAGCTAGATTGGGAAAATATCGATGTTCGCGTAGTGGATATTAAGAGTAAGAAAGAGCGGCTGATGCTCGAAATCGAAGAAAACCGGTCGCGCAGAAACTTCAGTCCGGAGGACCTGGATCGCGCCCGACGATTGCTGGATCGATCGGAGCGGGCAGGCTTTTTCTCGGCTCTATGGTCTTCGATTCTGGATTTTTTTGAGCGGATCATTTTTTTCTTTCGACGCGGCAGAATTGAAGAAGACTGAGAGGGGCATTTTTCGGTCTTTTCGGCTTCGAAAGAATTATTGCTCCTCAGGTGTGGCGCAAAACTATCGCACCAATGAATCCTGCATTTATTGAAGAGTATCGTCAATGGCTCAAAACAGGTATGGAGCAGCAGAAACCAGCTCCCATCGGCAACCTTGAGGCCGGCCTGGCCATACTGACCGAAATACCGCTACCAGAATTGCTAGAATTGGCCGAACCGGCACGCCGGCACTTCTTCGGAAATCGGGTTCGGGCTCATATTCTAAATAACATCAAAAATGGAAATTGCCCGGAAGACTGCGGCTACTGCGCACAAAGAAGAACGGCGGAGGGAATCCCGCAATATACCATCAAACCCGCCGAGGAAATACTTTCCGAGGCCAGGGCCGCAAAAGCAAATGGAGCCTTCCGATACTGCCTGGTTACAGCGGGTCGCGGGCCATCTCGAAGACAGATCGAATCTTTCGCAAACGTCATTCGTCAAATTAAGGATGAGCTGGGTCTTGAAGTCTGCTTGAGCGCTGGCATTTTAACAGATCCCGAATCCGCCGAATTGTTGCACGAGGCAGGTCTGGATCGGTACAACCATAACCTGAACACCAGCGAAGAGCATTACGGCGATATTTGCAACAGCCACACGTACGAAGATCGGTTGCGTACTCTGGAGAACCTGAACGGCCACGGGGTGCACCTTTGCAGCGGCGTGATTGCGGGGATGGGCGAAACCGATGCTGATTTGGTACAGGTGGCCCTGGAGCTGCGCCGGTTGGAAGTCGTATCCATTCCGGTGAATTTCTTTCTTCCCGTTCCGGG
>JAGRNC010000334.1 GCA_020440935.1 Leptospiraceae bacterium
CTATACATTGGCGACTCGGGGAACAATAAACTGCGAAAAGCGGCTCTGAGTACACTCGCTGTCACTACACTTGCGGGACCCGCCGATGGGAATATATCATCGGGTTCCTCCGACGGATCTGGCGCCGATGCAAGATTTCTGTTTCCGCAACATTCGGTAAGCGATGGACAAAACCTCTATATCGTTGATCTCGGAAATGCAAAGATTCGACGGGTACAATAGATGTAACCAGCCTGCAAGGATGAGACTTTGCCTGCCAAACGAAACGTACTGAACTCCTGCCAATCGGATGCGCCGGAAGGATCAAAGTTGCTTGATCACCGGCAATTCCAATTCGCAAGCATTGTCGGGACCGCCATAGGGGTTGTGACGATACACAGCGCGAATCAGAACTTTCTTCGTATATTTCAGGGGTTGGCCGTTTTGATCATGAAACGTCACCTGCGCGGCCGTAAATTTCGCTCCAGGGATAATGACCTGATTTGGTCCGTTGCCTTCCAGGACGTAGATGCGTAAGTCATCGACTTTTGTGTGCAGATCGGGCCGCGGTGCCGTTCGCAGGCTCATGGAACATCCGCCAGGCTGGCTACTGCGACAGTGAACGTATGGCTCAGGATGCAAGAATCCGATCACTTCAATATGGCGACCTTCCAGCTGGTAGGCCCATTCGTTGTCGCAATCGAAAGATTTGAGGTCGACTTTGACCACAGGTAATTCGGCAGCCGGTGGTATGCGGCGCACGTTTGCGGCCTGGCAACCCAGGGTTAGCAGGAACACGGTTGCGAAGTATCCGAAATAGGGCTTCATTGGGCTTTCTCCTGGTTTTGTTCACAAACCGATTTGGTGGGTGAAACTTCCTATACTTCGGTTCTGCGTTCGAACATTGAGAGTATTTTGCCTGCCGCTGAAATCAAGAAGAAAGCTGAAGCGCCGCGGAAATGTTGTTCGCAACGGTGAATGTTTGGTCAAGCAAATCTGGCGCATAAGGCTCTCCCGGAAATGGCGACAAACCGCCAGGAGAGCTTTTATCCTATCTTCGCGCCAAATTGGATCCTTACGACCTGATTCCGCCGTCGATCCGGTAAATGGAACCCGTGATAAACGACGCTTCCGGTGATGCCAGAAAACCGATGAGCGATGCCACCTCTGCGGGTGTTCCAAACCGACCGATGGGAATCTGCTTTTTCATTTCTTCCTGAATGCTGTCGTTTGCAAAGTCGATGATCCGAGTTTGAACCCAGCCTGGACAGATTGCATTAATCCGAATATTTTTTTTGGCTGCTTCCAGGGCCGCCGTTAATGTCAATTCAACGACGCCAGCTTTTGCTACGGCATAGGGTCCAAGGCCCGGCGATCCAGCCAGACCTGCGATGGAGGCCACATTGATGATGGAACCGGCCCGCCCCTTCTTGCCCATATGCTGCACTGCATACTTATGGGACCAGAACACGCTGGTTAGGTCTACAAGCATCATATGATTCCATTCTTCAGTAGTAATCTTATGCAGTTTTTTTGGTGTTCCGCCGATTCCCGCATTGCTCACCCAGACATCAATCCCGCCGGACTGCTGGGCTGCCTTTTGTGCCAGCTCCTTCACATCGTTCTCTATACTAACGTCGGCCTTTATGAAACTGGCCCGATTGCCCGCTTTCAGAATTGCATCTACCGCATCGTTTCCGTTGTTTTCATCAATATCAGAAACGACAACGTTGGCTCCCAGGGAAGCGAGCTTTAAGGCCGTTTCTCGCCCAATACCCACACCTCCGCCCGTCACCACGGCCGTTGCATTTTCAAGACTTCTATTCATAATGTTCCCCGCTTTTTGATCTATTTATTGGCTCAGTGATTTCCGAGTCGCAGATGCGTCAATAAAAGAGCGAACGCCCGCTCGTTTTTTATTGATCATACCAGGTGGGCCCGGCAAAGTGGCCTCCAGGAAAGCACAGTTCGATCCATCATTGTAAGGATCCATTTATCTGACTTTCGAGACGGAGGAAGTTAGGGCAGGCAGGGATTGAGTATGACCATTGAAAAAATGCAAGACACGTTGGAGTCTTATCTTGCCCGTCGGCTGGGATCACCCGTAACCATCCATGGATTGAAGCCCATATCCGGGGGCGCTTGCCAGGAGAACTATGCATTCGACCTCGAAGTGGATTCCAGGACCTCCAGTGCAGTGTATAAGCTCGTCATGCGAAAGGACCGAGGCGGTTCGTTGGATGGCTCTTTGAGTCGGCCGCAGGAATTCCGGGTGATTGAACGCGCCTTTTCTGCAGGGGTGCTGACGCCGGAGGCGATGTGGTTGGAAGAGGACGTTACCGTTCTGGGCAGTCCCTTCTATTTTATGCGTCGAGCTCCTGGCCGTGCCGATAGCCGCTATATTACCCGAGACCGTGCTCTGGCCGGTGTACGCGAGAAATTAACGGATCAACTGGCCGAAACCATAGCCCGCGTACATTCGGTAAAGCCAGGTAGCGATAGCAATCTTGATTTCCTGAAAAGGGTAGATGGCGAAAGCTCGAGTGCACCAGCCCAGGAAGCCCTCCTGGCCCTCAGAACCCAGCTGGACGATTTGCCTGAGTCGTATCCCGCCATCGAATTGTGCATACGATGGCTGGAAGAGAACATACCCACGACAGATGATCCGGTACTGGTGCACGGCGATTTTCGCACCGGGAATTTCCTGGCAACGGAGGCCGGTCTTGAGGCGCTTCTTGATTGGGAGTTCGCGCATTGGGGAGACCGTTACGAGGATCTGACCTGGATTTCCATGCGCGATTGGCGCTTTGGCAAGATCAATTTACCGGTCGGCGGAATCTCGCAGAGGGAGCCATTCTATGAGGCCTACGAAAGAACGTCCAGCGTACCGGTGGATCGGAAGAAGGCGTTGTACTGGGAGGTCATGGGTAACGTTCGATGGGCCGCAGGCGCTCATCAGCAGGCCGAGCGGCACCTCTCCGGACAGAGCCGGGGCATCGAACTGGCATCCATTGGTCGCCGAGCCTGTGAAATGGAATTTGAAGCTATGCGCTTAATCGAAAAGGGGGATTTCTAATGCAAGACCGACCCGATGCCACCGATTTGCTAGAAGCGGTGGCGGATTTTTTAAAGAAAGAAGTTTTGGCCGCAGTGAAAGACGACTCAATGTTGGCCTATAAGACGCTGGTTAGCTGGAACATGCTGGGAGTCGTCGGCCGTGAGTTGCGACTGGGGCAAAAGAATCTATCTGCGGATGGCCAGGAGCTCAGTGCATTGCTGAAGAAACCGGAACTGGTAGGCACGGGCGACTATCTTTCGGATGTAGAGCATTCCCGAGAAATGCGAACTGAATTGGCCGGGCAAATTCGAAATCGATCCTTCAATGGCAGCGGTCCTGGATCACCGGTATGGGTTTACGCCCGGGAGTCGCTGAAAAGAAGATTGGAAATTGCAAACCCCAGATTCTCATTGGAAGAATGAAGGTTGGCAGAAAACCGGGTAAGGTGTATCATCGCAGTTAAAGAAATTCGGCCTTATCATCTAACCGGTCGAACAGCATTCGCCGGGTACAAACGAAATACGCTAACGAAATACGCTAGGAAGAATACTCTAAATAGAAAAAAGGAAGCAGGGGAGACAAATCATGGATCTATTTTCCGTAAAAGACAAAGCAGTGTTAATTACAGGGGCCTCGCGCGGCATTGGCCGGGCGCTGGCCGAGGGGTTTTCGAATGTAGGGGCCATAGTGTACGGCACTGGATCCAAACCAGAATCCATCGCCTGGACTTCGGGTACATCGATCA
>JAGRNC010000335.1 GCA_020440935.1 Leptospiraceae bacterium
CTGAAGCTTTCTACCAAGAAAGACTGATCTAATAAAAGATTAGCTCATTTGCCGGGTTGCCCCGCCTGCCAGCCTTCGGTTTCGCTCTTGTAACGCGAACGGACGGGATGTAATGGCCGGGGCGTCCGGGTATGATGAATGCAATCTAGGGCCGGACAAACATCGGCCCTTCTACCCTTTCGCGCACTTCTTTACCGCATAGCTCCTCTACTATAGCAAGCGCAAATTCGAAAGCCGTTCCTGGCCCCTTGCTCGTAAAGATACTGCCATTGCGCACAACACGCTCGTCCACATAGGTGCCGGCATACTCGGCCGGCAAAGTGTCCGGATGCAGAGTAAACCGATCCTCTGCAGTCAGAATGCCGTGTTGCAGGAGCACATTGGGGGCCGCGCAAATGGCGCCGATGAGCTTTCCGGACTGCTTCATCTTTGCAAGGATTGCTGCCAGGTCCGCGCTGGCGGCGAGGTTTCTTGCTCCTTCGCCTCCGCCTGGAAGAACGATTGCATCAAAGGAATCAGATCGCACGGCTTCCAGGGTGGTATCGGCCAGATGGCGGGTTTTTCTGGATGCAAGGACTTCGCCGGGTCGGATGGAAGCAGTGCGGACCTCCAGGCCAGCTCGCCGGAGCACATCAATGATGATAATGCCCTCCATCTCTTCGAATCCGTCGGCCAGAGGAACCAGAATCTTCATACTTAAAGGAAGCGCTGCATCGGCGCGCTGTCAACAATTACGAAGACAGTCGCCGCCAGCCCAAGCTCAAGAATTCATGAATTGTTCGCCGCGGGGAGTGAGACGAGGACCTGTAGGATCCCCTTCCTGGATCAGGCCATTTCCAACGAGCAGATGCCAGGCATCGCGGACCATCATCTTGCGATCCGCAGGCCAGGTCTTGATTTCATCCATCATTACCTTTTTATCCAGCACGTCGCCAGCCTGAAGGCCCTTGCTCTGAAAAATGGCAAGTATGTCTTTGATTACTTTCTCTCTTTCGTCCATGGTAACTCAAAAAAGCAAATCAAAGAATTTCAGCGATTTGTACCGCATTCAAAGCGGCGCCCTTTAGGAGCTGATCGCCGCAGCAGAATAGCTGGAGATTTCGCTTTTCGGTATCTCCCAGGTCCCAGCGTAGTCGACCAACGTATACATCGTCCAGGCCAGATACTTCCAGTGGCATGGGGAAATGGTTCTTTTCGACGTTGTCGGTTACCTGCACTCCAGGAAATTCCGATAGAGCCTTGCGAATCGTATCCAGATCGCCTGATTGTTCTAATTCCAGATGGATGGACTCCGCATGTGCTCGAAACGTTCCCACTCGAACACAGGTTGGACTGATCTTTAGATCTTCGCGATGCAGTATCTTATGGCTTTCCTTTACCATTTTAACTTCTTCCTGGTTGTATCCGTTCTCGGGATACATAGAAGAATTATGGCTAAATACATTGAATGCGAGCGGATAGGGAAATGCCTCGGTGGGAGGAGTCTGGCCGGCAAGCATTGCTTTGGCCTGCTCTTCCAATTCCTGCATCGCTGCGGCGCCAGCGCCCGAAGCCGCCTGGTAAGTAGATACCACCACCCGTCGCACTCCGTACAGTTTATAAATCGGAAATACGGCCATCAGCATGATGATAGTGCTGCAGTTGGGATTTGCCAGAATCCCTTTATGCTTTTTCGCGTCTTCGGGATTGATCTCCGGAACCACCAGCGGGACCTCGGGATCCATTCGAAAGGCGCTGGAGTTATCGACAACAATCGTACCGGCCGAAACCGCTGCAGGACCAAATTCTTTGCTTATGGATCCGCCAGCGCTAAATAGCGCCAGGTCGATCCCATGAAAGGAATCCTTTGTTAACTCCTGAACCGTATAATCTGTACCGCGAAAGTGAATCTTCTTTCCGGCGGATCTTGCCGATGCAAGTAATACGAGTTCATCGTAGGGGAAGCTTCGTTTTTCCAGAACATTCAGGATTTCTTGTCCTACTGCTCCGGTGGCCCCAACGATGGCGAGTTTTCTGGCTTTCATGGGTTTCCTCCGATTACCAGGATTTTGAGAAGCCCTCTGGTTGCAATGTCAAATCACGAACTAAAGCGCGCCGGCCTACTGTGGCAAATGATCAAAGGTCAGCCCGGCCCACGTTCCTTGCTCACCAGTAAAGAGAGAAATGCGCTATCAGACCACTACGAAGAATATCGAAGCCTGGGAGCCGACGAAAAGCGAACCATATCCCGGAGCTTGCAATCCTACCTCAGCAGTTCCCGCCCGACCTGGCCCGCTGTGGTGGGAATTGTTGGAATTATCCTGTGGACCGCTCTGTTGCTATACGATGGATCGCAATATCCGGCACTGGGGATTCTGCGGTTACATCTTTTCTATATGCTGTTGCTTGCGAATCTCTCATTCTTTGCTATCTACTTTCTGGATAACCTGGAGATTCGGCTGTACTTTCGATTGGATCTGCGTCCATCCAGTCTGTTAAGCTCGATTCTGGCTTTTACCGCACTGACCATGCTTCTGGCCACCATCAACCTGGGCTTACCGTATGCGCCCCGTAAATTGGATCCATTCCATTATTCGCTACTTCTGGTTGGCGTGGGCATCGCACCGCTCTTCGAGGAGATTGCATTTCGCCAATGGCTGCCATCACGAATTGGACGCGATCCACACTGGCTCGGCCATCTCATTGCTTCGGCTATCTTTACCGCTGCGCACATCCCGGATTCGCCAGAAATGGCTCTTTATTACTTCTTGTGTGCTCTAACGCTTGCGCTTTTGCGAATTCAAACCGATAGTTTGCTCTGGACTTTTCTTGTGCATGCATCGGCTAACGTTGCCATCGTTATTGCTTCGCCTTAATCGCTATCAACTATTCTCGCTTTTCCAGTACTCGGGTAAAAGCTCCTTCAGGGCTACCACGCGATCCGCTAGAATGATGCGCGTATCTGCATTTCGATGATCAACCTGATACATCATCTCCCTGCATCGTCCGCAGGGAGCGACAATTCCGGATTCCCGAGTGGCAACAATGGAATGAATTACTGTTTCGCGCGCCTTCAACATTTCTGCTATGGCGGAATGCTCGGCGCAAAAGCCAATACCGCAGGCAAGCTCTACACAGATGCCGGAATAAATGGTTCCTCCCGCGGTGCGCAGCGCCGCTCCCACTGCTCCGGCCGTGAACGAATGCCTGGATAATTCAAATTCGCCGGCCAGGGATCGGGCAAGTTCTATGAGCGCGCTATCGGACAATGGTTATTATCTCCGGTTTTAAACTGGAGCCATCCTGGAGTTTCGTCAAGCGGGGAACCGCCAATGGCGGGAAATCGAACCGAATCCTGCGCTTCTATTTTTTATAGATGGCATCAAAAGAGAACTTTGAGTCAGCCTTGTAGGCTTCCAGGGATTCTTCGTGGCTGACGCTGTACCGTACCGATTGGATGCCTTTGTCGGCGCCAACGTCGGTCTCTAAGAGAGTCAGAGTGAGGCACTTGAAATACCCGTCCAGCAGAGCCGCAGGCCGTTTCATAGACTCCAGCTTTTCCCCTTCGAATCGACGTTCCAATTCGGAGCTGATGCTGCGCCCATCCAGAGAAAGCACCAGATTTCCTTTTTCGATCCAGACCTTTTCTATAGAGAGGTTAAAAGATGGGAATGGGATAGCATAGACCAGATGATCAAATTCGCGGGTCAACCCGGCTGCCGGCGTGGCCACCACGGATGCAAGCCGGTGCACATTTTGCTGCGGAGTTCCGTCGAGCAGTACTTTCTCATCCACTTTGAAT
>JAGRNC010000336.1 GCA_020440935.1 Leptospiraceae bacterium
CCGCCCACCGGGCTCAACAATACCACAATGACTTCCCGCGCGCCTCGCTCAAGAGCCGGCAGGATGGGAGTGTTGGCCATAACGCCGCCATCCCAGTAAGGCTCGCCGTCGATATACTGCCACGGGAATAAAATAGGAATGGCGCTGGAAGCCATTACATGTTCGATGTCGATTACCTGGTTATTGAAAAATTTGAGTCGGGACTTTAGAATGTTTACTGCCGTAATGATGATTTCACGATCGCTCTTTCGCAATGTGCGAAGATCCATTCGATCCAGAATCAGATTCTTTAGCGGCTCGGTATCCATCAATGGGCTGAATCCCCGCCGCGTAAAGAAATGGACGATTTGCTTCCAGAGCGAAATGCGATAGATTCGACCGCGCTCGATGGTCTTCCAGAGATGCACCAACTCTTGCAGATTGAGTCCGCATCCGATGGCGCTGGCATTCACTGCTCCCACCGATGTGCCGCAAATCAAATCCGGGTTCCACCCGATCTCCTGGAGAAATTTCCAGACACCTACCTGGTAGGCTCCGCGCGCCCCACCCCCCGATAATATCAAGGCGCGGTGTCTTTTCTTTTGCTGAACCGGGGCTTTGGCCATGGAATAGGAATTAATTTAGCGACCTGGAACGAAAGTAGAAAATGGACCGCTAAAAGACTAGGAATTGGGATGATCGGGCTGTCCTTTACCCTTTTTTAGAACTTTCACCCGTTGTACATCCAGAAGAAACCGCTCGGGATCTCCCTCGTAGATTGCAAGTATTAGGTACGGGCCAGTCTTTATGATATACATATAATCCGATGGTACCATGTAGCCAAGCTCATGGAATATACCTCTGGTATACATAGATTGACGGCTGATTTTTTCATACTCGAAGCCACCCGGCTGTAGTTTCTTTGCATAGTCTCTCCCGTCGAAAGTATCCTCTCTAGGAAGGGTGGTCTTTAGCATCCGCAAAAGATTCTGTTCCAGCCGCTCTTTCTTGCCCGCTTCTGGGTCCGACTTCTGGTCAAGATAGGAATCATAATATTCTTGATCCAATCCCGATTCTGGCTGTTCCATGGGAACAGAGACACTGGATTGCAGCGGATTCAGGGCCGTTAATATATAGAAGATGACCGGCATGCCCGAAATTTAGAACCGTGGCATGCCAGATCCAGCAGAATTTATGATGGAATCGCCAGAGAAACAGGGCCCCATTCCGGGGGAGGTGCGAGCCGAACTACATGTGGATGAAAACCATATGCAGGCCACATTGCGTCTTCGCGGAATGCCCGATTCCTCTTTTCATGAGGCCCGGATTTTTCAGATTCTTAATGACCATGGAATCAAGTTTGGCGCCGACCATGATGCCATTCGCAAGATTGTCCATACAGTGCAGACATCGGTTGCTCCGCTCCACATAGAAGAGACCGTGGCCCGGGGCATACCGCCGACGCCCGGCGTGGACGGTCAGGTCCGACGCCTGGTTCGAAAAGCGGACAAAGTGCAAATTCGAGAAGATGGCAAGGCAGACTTTCGCAACGTTAAGAAGTTTATTACGGTAGAAAAAGGCCAGCCCGTGGTAGAAATCATCCCTCCCCAGCCAGGGACCGCGGGTCACAACCTGCTGGGCGAAGAAATGAAGCCCGAACCTCCCGCGCCGGCCCCGCGAAAGCCCGGAAAGAATATTAGCCTTGTTCCAGGTGGGCACGAATATATTGCCCGCTTGCACGGGATCTACGTGGATGATGGCAATATCGTCGATGTGAATCCGGAGCTAGTGATTAACGGAAATGCTGGTCTGGAAACCGGCCACATCGAGTACGATGGGAATGTGCGAATCCTGGGAAACATCGAACGGGGAACCCAGGTTAAGGTTGGCGGAAACCTATTTGTGGGCGGCACCATCGAATCCGGTCAGCTAAAAGTAGTGGGCGACCTTGCAGTAAATCAGGGTATCAACACCGCCAGGAATGGAACCATATCCTGTCACGGTAACGTCAAAGCCACCTACATCGAAAATTCGGTGCTGGTTTGCGACGGAGACATCGAGGTTAGTCGATCCATTCTTACAAGTTATTTAATTACCCACGGAAGCATTCGCATGGCTACCGGAGGAAGTACGCTGGCCGGATCCGAAATCGTATGCTTTGGAAACCTGGAAGTAGACATTCTTGGAAGCAAAGTCGGCGGCGTCACCAGGATCTTCGCAGGAACCCACTATAAGAATGCGAAGCAATGGGAACAATCTAAAAAAGAGCTGGAAGAAATCGAGCAACGGGTGGAGCAATTAACCTACAGATTACAACAATATCGCGACAAGGTCCAGCGATACAGAGGGAATGTACCAGTTCAGTTACAGGCCGAGATTCGCACTCAGTTCTCCGATTACAAAGAGGAGCTGGCAAAACGGAAGCGCGCCACTTCGATCTACAACTATCTAACAGCCAATCGCCGTAATCCCGAACCAATCGACGTCATAGGTAGAACTACAATCCAGGCAGGAGTAGAAATTCACTATCACGGACACACAGAAAAGATTACGGCCCCGCTCAGCGCTACACGATTGGAATTTGTACCCGGAATGGAGAAACCATCGATGAAAGCGGCCACTCCTGGCTAACTGTACCGATCCAGCAGTCCTGCACATCGGTCCTGGGTGACATTCGCATAGAATCCCTTACTATGAAACCGGTTCGTCGATGGAGCGTGCGCTTTCGCGCACGCCGTTCTCATGGACAGCCCTGGTCGAGGCCCTCGGGCTCCTTGCCGCTATCGCTTCAGTCCAAGCTGATACTGAACCGTTTGCATCCTTCCGTTCACCATCTCTTTCCAGGTACCATGTTTTTTATTCTGCACAAAGTCGCCTTCGCCCACAATCTGTCCTCCGGGACCGTACAGCTTCCAGGGCCCATTCTTAAAAATGGCCGATGTATGGATTGCATCCTTCTCCTGATCATACTTTATGAGACCCATAGAAAGAGGGCCTTCGGCGGACTTGCGTCCATTTTCGTAGAGCACTGCGTAGCGGGGCGAAAAATCGTTTCCTTCGAATTTGAATTGAAACATGATGTTGCCGTTTTTGTCCCAGAATGTCCACAATCCCTGGCGCGCATGGCTTCGCGGACCCATGGCCATCTTCTGGCCACTTTCGTAGTACTCGGTCCAGGTGCCGCTTCGCTGCCCGGTACTGGAGCTGTAAGAACCTTCCGAATAAAGCTTTCCATTGGCATGATAGATTTTCCAGGTACCGATTCGTTTTTCGCATTTGCTTGCATCGCCCCCCGGAGGGTTTTGCAGGCAGGCCAGATCGGCACGATAATCGCCTTCGGCCATTTTCTCGCCGGTAGGGTGCATAAATAGGGCATGTCCATCCTTTAGACCTTTATGGTAGGTACCTTCGAACCCGCGATAAATCGATTTGTCCTCGGCCTTGAAGCATTCGATCCACTCTCCCTCTTTTTGATCCAGATGATAACTGCCGGAGGAAATGCAATCGGAGTCGGCGGCCAGCCTCTCTTCCCATCGGCCTTCCTTTTTGCCGTTCTGGTTCTTGCCTCTGGCCTTCCAATCCCGCGTCCCGGGAAAGTATAAGGTGTCCTCACCGTTTTGCAGACCATCCCGATACATTACTTCGCGTACCATCTGGCCTTCCTGATTGAAATAGGTCCAGACTCCTTCGCGTTTGTCGTTTTTGTATTCTCCTTCGCCGAGCTTTCCGCCGGAGGAGTAGTATTGGGTCCAGGTGCCTTCCTGGGGTAACTGCAGCATTGCCTTT
>JAGRNC010000337.1 GCA_020440935.1 Leptospiraceae bacterium
CAGACGAATGCGAGGCCGCTATGATCGCCTGTAGCATAGCCGATTTAATAGAATCGAGGAAAAAAATGCCAGTCCCGGCCGAAAGCCAGTAAACCTGAACATCTTATTGCGGTATTGCCAGGTATATATTTTGCTCGGGCAGAAATTGGTCTTCCACATCTACCTGGTAGCCAGCTTTGGACAGTTCCGAAACAACATCTTGCTTTGCGATCTTCATGCGTTCCGGCGGTCCGATCTTCGACTCTTTCTTGAAGTCGATGATAATCAATAGCCCGCCGGGCTTGATGGAAGTTTTTGCGGCTTTGAAGTAATCCATGCGATTTTGAATATGATGATAAACATTGACCGAGAAGATCACATCCACTTCCTGCTTCTTCAGTCCGATGGACGAAGGCTCCACTTTGCGCAGCTCCAGACGATCCGACAAAGCAGCGTATTCTTCCCTATTTTTGATATAGTCCAAAAACCGGGGATCTATATCCAGGGCGATAACGCTGGCGCCTCTGCGCGCCAGGCGCACACTGAAATAGCCTGTGCCTGCGCCCAGGTCGGCCACAGTGATTCCATTCCAGCCATTGGATAGCGATGGAGCGCCCACGCTTGCCCTTGCTTTTAGCAGATCTTCCAGATAGCCCAACAAAGCGTCGGGTCGCTGGTATTCATCTCTCTCTTTGCCTTCGAAATGCTGGACTAGTTCATCAAAGTCCATTTCATGCATATGCTCCTCTGCAGTCTTCGCTCCATTGCAGTAGAGAGTGCCGTATACTATCAGCGTCAGACCAATCAGGGAACATCGTTTCATCATGACTCTATTTTAGCGCGGTGGAATCCGCCGCAATGCAATTTAGTAGACGGAATCAATGGAGCAGTCATCACCCTGCGCAGAGGGAAATTCGCCAAAAAAACGCACTTTCAACGGTTCCGCTCCACTATTCTATGACGGAAATCCGCTATGAAGCGCTTGCCCAAATTCCTCGTTCTACTTTGTCTCTGGCCGGGTATCTTGCTGGCCGAGGAAGGATCGCTGCTCATTGAAATTCTGGGCGGCGTTGGGCGCGCCAGTGGTCCGGCAGCCGAACGCATTCAAACCACAGATTCGACGTACTATCTATTGCAAGACTATCTGGTAACCACCAATGAAGATATTCGCACCGTGCAATTGTATCAGTATTCGAAAGGGTATGAGCCGGAAATCGTTTCCTCTTCGCAACGTCTGTCCTTTATGGGTCAGCCCTCCCGTTACCTGGAACTGGGAGTCTCTTTGCAGATTTCCAACTTCAAAGCCGAAAACCTGTATCCCAGGTATCTAAGTCCGTCGTTTCCGGCCCCACTCAATTACTTGCTACCACAGTATGCAGACGGTCCCTTCCGTGCTCTTGCCCGAACCGATTTGGCAGCTGCCGTCTTTTTGTATAATCTGCGCGAACATCAGAGTCTTTCGCCGAGCTTTTTTCTTTCCGCCGACATCCGCCTTGTGCTGCCCATCGGTCCACTTGCCTTCTATGTCACTGGATCGTTACCATTGAGCGATGACTCGGGCAATGGTAGATCTGCCTTCGCTGGAGGAATGCGAATCACCGTTATCCCGGGCTTAATGCTCTACGGAGAAGTGCATCGAAGCTATGCGCAAGTGAACTGGACAGACCGAAACAGTCAGTCCTACAGCGACATTGTGTACGATACCGGCTTTCGCGTTGGCATTGGTATCGGTGGAGAGGATGCGTTCAGCGAGCATTAAGATCCAGGCAACATAGGCATAGAAAGGATTTCAAACTATGGTTCAGGTACATTGGGTCTGGAAGGCTCCCTACCCACTCACAATTTGGCAGCTTTTTGACTGACAAATCAGTCAAAAAGTTCTGGCGTACCGTTGTATACCCAGCTGTGCTGGGCGACATGGCCGACTCAAGAGCACATTATCAGACTACCCGAGAATTAGCCCGCGCCAGGGATTCGCAGAGCCCACAGGTTCGACTGACAGAGGTTCGAAAAGGAGGACTGCGGCTCCGCGAAAAGCTACTTTCCATGGACAATGTCGTCTACTATCGGACCTGCGATTTGATTCGGGTTCCATATCCCACGAAGTACGGACTGCTGAATGCTTACTCTATGCCTACGCCATTCATGCACATTCTCAATCGACTCTTTATCGTACAATTTCGCGCAGGCCAATCCATCCGCACGCTGCTATTCTCTCCATCCGATATCTATGGGAATCGACTGACTCCTTACTTTCACCGATTGGCAAAATCTTTTGGTCCATTCGAAAACTTGGGTTCAAAGTTTATCGCTCCGGTCATTGCCACTGTAGAAGAATGGCTGGAGAAGACCGGCATTTCTCCGGAGCAGGTAGATTATATTTCGTATGATCACTTACATACGCAAGACTTGAAAAAATGGCTGGGGACAGGCGAAAAACCTGGATTCTTTCCGAACGCCAAACTTTTGGTCACCACGCAGGAATGGAGATCAGCGCAATCGCTTCTACCCCCGCAGGCGGACTGGTATTGTCCGGGAGGCCTGGACGGAGTGCCAGAAAATAAGATCATATTCTTTGATGACGATATAATTCTCGGCGAAGGGCTTGCCCTGGTTCGCACGCCCGGCCATACGGAAGGCAATCATTCGCTGGTGGCACGAACGCCCGAAGGGCTTCTGGTATCATCCGAGAACGGAGTCAGCGCCGATAGTTATAGCCCGCTGCAATCGCGTATACCTGGAGTTCGTTCTTTTGCGAAAAAGACCGGCATGGAAGTAATTCTCAACGGAAACACTCTGGAAAAAGGCCTGGATCAGTATATTTCCATGGTACTGGAAAAAACTCTGGCCGGTCCGTCCAGTCGCAACCCGGACTATTACAACGTTGTCCCCTCCTCAGAAATGTCTTCTTTCTGGGCTTTTCCCTTTATCCGCCCAACCTTTTCCTTTGGCCCGCTGGAATTTGGCAGGCCCGTGCCATTGCACGATTTGCCCTCGCGCTCCTCCCGAATAAACGGCTCGAAAAGCAAAACAAGAAAAGCATCCACAAAGAAGGCCGCCCGAGTATGAAAAGTCTTTCAATCCTGATGACCGGCGCTGCCGGCGGAGTGGGCCAAACCCTTGCCCGCGATCTAATCAAGCTGGGTCATCGACTACTTCTCACCGATCAAAATAAGTCTGAGCTAAAGCGAATCTATGCCACGGAATTGCGGGACCATTCGCAGGTTTCCGCCGAAAAGCTGGACATTACTTCGCATAGCGCATGGCAAAAATTGATCGCCTCCTGGGCTGGCCGGCAGGGTTCGCTGGATATCGTCCTGAACATTGCAGGCCTTCTACGACCGGGCTATAGCTTTAATGTGTCCACGCGCGAAATTGATGCGCATATCGATGTAAATGCCAAAGGCACAATCTATGGCATAGCCAGCGCATCGGCTTTCATGAAAGAGCAAGGCCACGGGCATATTATAAGCATTGCTTCTCTGGCTGGTGTGGCCCCCATTCCTGGCATTTCGTTGTATTCCGCTTCCAAGTTCGCTGTTCGCGGCTACAGCCTGGCAGTGGCCCAGGAACTAAAGAACTACAATGTGCAGGTGACTGTGCTATGTCCGGATGCCATTCGCACACCAATGCTAGATCTACAAAAGGATTACGAAGAGGCGGCCCTTACGTTTAGCGGCTCCCGTTACCTTAGCCCCACAGATGTTAGTCGAACTCTGCAAAAGATTATCAATGCAGGACAGAAAGGCAAGGCGCCGGTAGAAGTCACCCTTCC
>JAGRNC010000338.1 GCA_020440935.1 Leptospiraceae bacterium
TGGTACTTGTTGTAGCGAAACAATGCTCCCGGTGGTCCGATGATATGGGTATTCTCGAGCGCGATCTTGCGTTGATCGGTGTAGTAGGTGGTGAGCGGATCATCGCCATTGAACAGAAATGCGCGAAACTCCTGGTAATCCAGACCGGAAGCCATGCGAAGTAGATGGCGGATGGTGATGGCCTGGAAGCGAGGATCCCGATCGGCGAGTTCTGGTAGATAATTGGTGATTGGTTCATCCACGCTGTTGATAAAACCCTCGTCTATGGCCATGCCCACGAGTGTGGAGACAAACGATTTGGCAACAGAGAAGGAAGTGACGATGGAATCGCGCTTTGTTCCATTAAAGTAGCCTTCGTAGCGAATCTTTCCATCCTGTATTACGATGAATGCCTGGGTTTCGTTGGATTCGAGGAATCGATCCCAGTCGTTGGTCTGGGCCAGTTCACCGAATAGTTGCGAAACCCGTGGATCCGGCGCTGCTGCGAATCGGTGAGGATGGGCTGCCGCCTGCAGCGGATGCGAGGGAAATTTCTGCCAGTCGAAAGCATCTGATTCGCGCCAGGCAAGGACACGGTATACATATTCGGCCGGAAAAACCAGAACGGCTCCGCCCAGCCAGATAGCTATTGCGCCGATCAGTGCAATGGGAAGTAGCCGGAGCACCCGGACGAATGTGCCTCTTTTCATGGAAGGCTACCTTCCACAGCGCCCAATGCGGCTCAATAGAAAATCGGGGATGGTGGCAAATGTTTCGGTTCACACCTGGACTCCGCACACGCCACCGCGCGGCCCGCACCAAACGGAACCAATGCCATTAGGCCCGTGCCTGCCGCCCATTACTGGCCCGCTGGCCAGACCGCTAACCGGGCCAATGATGGCAAGCCCGATTTTTCCTGGTGCGGGGCACACTTTTTTTGCAACCCCAGCCCGGGATCCGGTTCCTATAGTCCATATTTGACAAACGCCGTTAGATATCCCCGGGCACTGCCCCGACGGTCTCAAGACGGCTTTGCAGGGAGCTAAACAATGAAGCTTAAAGATTTTCGTTGGTCCACCGGAGTGTTCTTAATTCTCAGTCCGATTGGGGCCATTGCAGCACTTTCCTACTATTTCTACTACGATGCCTTTCAGTGGCCTACCGTGGTTTTTGCGGTATTTATGGCTTTTGCCACCGGCATGGGCATTACTGCGGGCTACCATCGGCTGTTCTCTCATAAGAGCTATGAAGCATCCGCCCCTGTCCGCTGGTTGCTTACTTTTTTTGGCGCCGGCGCGCTGGAGAAATCGGTGATCGAGTGGTCCCATGATCACCGAAATCACCATCGATATGTGGATACCGATACAGATCCCTATTCCATCAACAAGGGCTTCTTCTTTGCGCACATCGGATGGCTATTTGTAAAGCGAGGCACCAACGGCCGCGCCAAAGTGGACATCAACCAGGTAAAAGACCTCTGGGCAGATCCATTTATTCGATTCCAGCATAACTACTACACGGCCTTTGGTCTGTTCGTATGCTTTTTGTTTCCTGGACTGGTAGCGCTGGCCTGGGGCGATTTCTGGGGCGGCGTTCTGATCGCCGGTCTGGTGCGGGTGGTCGTGGTTCATCACGGAACCTTTTGCATCAACTCGGTATGCCATTCTATTGGTCGTCAGCCTTATTCGCATCGCCATACGGCTCGCGACAGCTGGATTTCTGCGCTGTTTACGTTCGGCGAAGGATACCATAACTATCACCATGAGTTTCCGGCCGATTATAGAAATGGAATCCGCGCCTGGCAATATGATCCCACCAAATGGATGATCTGGACTCTGTCCAAACTGGGACTTACCAAAAACCTGATTCGCATGCCCGATGAAAAAATCCTGGAAAGCAAACTGGAGATCAAATCGGAGAATGTTACTCCGGAAAAGCAGCCCGAGCTGGCTCTTTCGCGCCAGGAGTTTACGCAGGCGGCCCAGGAGTTCCGTCAGGCTAGAAAGGCCTACCAGGCGGCCAAAAAGCAAAGTGGGGCAAGCTCCGAACTGCACAAATCATTTATAGAAGCTCGTAAGAGTCTGATGCAGGCCTACAACGAGCAAAAGGCAGCCATCAAGCTGGCTCTTAGCGCCAGCGCTGCCTGATTTCGAAACACACTCTTTCCCTGTGCCCCGCAAAATAGATGGGGGCTAAAACCCGGGCCAGAAATGGTCCGGGTCTTTTTTCGCTGACTTTCGGTGGCCGCTTTTCATACTTAGCCGCAGAGAGTTCCCATGTCGCAATCTTCCAACAACGAATCCAAACAAAAAGCCAGTCCGACCTTACCAGCAGACCAGGCGAATCGGCGCTATGTGGTACTGGGTGCAGGCGCCATCGGCTGCTACGTTGGCGGATGGTTGGCGCACGGTGGCGGGAGAGTAACGTTACTGGGACGAAGCTCTCTGGCTCAGGCGGTGTCCAGCGAACTGCTTCTACAATCCGTAGACGGACAAAAAGGCCGATTGACTACGCAGAGCGCAAGCGAAGATGGAATAGGCAGCAATCCGCAGACTGCAGATGCCAGCGGCGGTGTAAAATCCATTCGAATCTCCACCGATCCAAAAACCCTGGCGGATGCAGACGTGATTCTCGTCGCAGTAAAAAGTGGAGCTACCGGCGAGGCCGCCGAACAGATTCTCAAATTTGCTCCGACCGGTATCCCGGTGCTTTCGTTACAGAATGGCCTGTCGGCATCCAGGACGCTCAAGAAGAATCTGCCCAATCATCCGGTAGCGGCCGGCATGGTAACCTTTAATGTTGTGCGGGAAGGCGAACCGGGCCATGGATTATTTCGTCAATCCACATCGGGGCCGCTCACCCTGGAGGCGATGCAAGAGGTCGCATCCATCGCAAAGCAAATCAATGACAGCGGCGTGCAAACGGATGTGAAGGCAAATATTGAGCGCGTGCAATGGAGCAAACTACTACTCAATCTGAACAATGCCATCAATGCGCTGTGCGGCATTCCGGTGCGCGCTATGCTTTCCGATCGGGGATATCGTCGGATCATTTCAGAGTGCATGAAAGAAGCATTGTCGGTGTATAAGAAAGCCGGTATAAAGCCAGTTCGTCTGGGAAAGATTATACCTTCGCTGGCGCCGGCCATTCTTGCGCTTCCGGATTTTCTGTTTTTTCGCGTGGCGGCCACAATGATCAACATCGATCCCAATGCCATGACATCCATGGCCCAGGATCTGATGGCCGGCAAGCTCACCGAAGTTGATTTTTTAAATGGCGAAATTGTATCGTTGGCAGAGTCTGTGGGCGCTCGGGCCCCGGTTAATCAGGGCATACAGTCCTTGATCCATGAGGCCGAGCAGAAAAATGGAGGATCGCCGGAATTATCGCCGACGGAACTCGCAGAGGCCCTGGGCCTTCCATCCCATTGAAATGGATACGTGTACCCGAACAATCTGTTACTTTTAGAGCATCGAAAGTAAGCCGCGCCCAGGTCCTTCTGCGCGAACAGATGTCTGTCATCAGCGCGAGCGATCTGAATTAGCTTTCTGATTGGATCGTCGGAATTCGCCGGGACTCATGCCCAGTTCCTTTTTAAAAGCGCTGTGAAAACTGGATTTTGAATTAAATCCGCAAGCGTAGGCAATGCTCAGTATGGTTCGTTCTTGTTCGCTACGAAGCATTTCGCAGGCCTCACGAATGCGAAATTGGGCCAGATAAGAGTAGAAGTTTGTTCCCAGATAATCGTTCAGAA
>JAGRNC010000033.1 GCA_020440935.1 Leptospiraceae bacterium
GAGGTTCCATAAATTCAGTCCGCAGGGAGTATCAGGAGTGGTGGTTATCGCCGAATCCCACCTGAGTATCCACACCTGGCCAGAGCTCGGTTATGCCGCCCTGGACCTATTTACTTGCAGCAAAGACATGGACATCGAAAAGGCGCTGAAGCTTCTAAAGCGAATCTTCAAGCCCGGAGATATGGTCGTTGAGTACATACAACGCGGCCTGATGGATCCAACCTTTCGCAAGAATCAAAGACTACATCAGTACCGGCAGATTCAACTTGCTGCCGGCGGAAATTAAGGAGGACAGCTATGCTTGTGGCAACTAAGTCTAGAGTACAGTCCTATCTGTCTGATGCAGCGGAAATGCGGCAGTCGCCGGTTTCCGGTAGCGGTGTGTTTGCAACCAGGGCAATTCGCAAGAACGATCTGGTAGCACTCTGGGGTGGAACCATTTACCGTGAGGATCAACTGGATTCACTACCTTCCGAGCTTCGTCATTATCTACTTCAGGTAGACGAGACTCTTTACATCGGACCTGCCGACCTGGAAAGCGTCGACGATTCCGAATACTTCAATCATTCCTGTGAACCAAACCTGGGATTCAAAGGCCAGGTGGCGCTGGTAGCCATGCGCGACATCGAAGCGGGCGAAGAGCTAACGTTCGACTATGCAATGGCAGAAACCTACGATCAGGAATTCTATTGCGGTTGCGGTTCATCGCACTGTCGCGGAAACATTCGCGGCACCGATCCCCAGCTCCCGCTGTTGCAGAAGCGCTACCAGGGCTACTTCAGCTCCTGGCTGGAAAAGAAACTTGATGTCCGCCCGGAAGACCTGGCTGGCAAATTACAGTTCGAAGAAACCGGAGCCTGGGGACTGGTAACGGCCCTGGACCTGCATGACTGCAACGGAGATACGATTCGAAGCAAGCAGAAGATCCACGATTTTACTCTGGAACTTTGCGATCGAATTGAGGTAAAGAGATTCGGGGAGCCTACCATCGTTCATTTCGGCGAAGATGAACGAGTAGCGGGCTATTCTCTGGTGCAATTGATCGAAACATCACTGGTAAGCGGTCACTTCGCAAATGCGACGAACCGAGTTTATCTGGATGTGTTCAGCTGCGCCTGGTATAACCCCACCGAGATTGTACGTTTTGCTGCGGAGTATTTCGAAGCAAAAGACTACAACGTAAACATCTACCTGCGTCACTGAGATTTTTGGGCGACTTGGCCGGACCGGCGTTCCGGCCAAGTGTAGAATCAGAATCTCATGCGAATCAAAGGCCGCATTTCGCGGCCTTTTTCTTTATCCCAACTAAATACCTGATCGGAAGGGCAGCGAAATAACTCGCCACAAAGAACTGGATTTCGGATAGAGCTCCGGATGGTCCACTCCTAGTCGCTGAGGATTCTGTCCCGGGCGATAATAGAAGCTTCCAAACACCAGGTCCCATATAGCGAGGGATCCCCGGCCTGCCTTCGTATCCTCCTCGCTTCTGGGTATTATCGGCTGGTGGTTGAACGAAAATCCCTCTCTAAATATGAATCAGATAGAAGAAACCTACATTAATCTACTGAAAGGCGGATGGAATAAGGGAGATGTAAAATCCTGATCTGCCGCCGCCGATGGGCCCGCCCTCGATGGCAATGGGTCTACATGGGCCTCAACGGGATGCTTCAGGAATTGCCCGGCATCTCACCATTCTTCTGAAAGACCAGCGATTCGGCGGGAACAGGTCTACCGAACAAAAAGCCCTGCCCTTGCTCACAACCTTCGTGGAGAAGATGTCGGCGCTGTTCTTCCAATTCGATTCCCTCGGCGATTACCTCAAAGCCTAGATTCTTCCCCAGTCCGATGATGGCGCGAGAGATCGCATTGAGGCTTTGATCGTGGGGCAGCGCGCTAACAAAGGAGCGATCAATTTTAAGTCGATCCACAGGCAGATCTTTGAGATAACTCAACGAAGAATAGCCTACTCCAAAATCGTCGATGGCCACAGCCACGCCTTCGGCACGAAGAGAGTGGAGTTGCTCGACGATGGATTCAGCCAGGTCCATGAGCGAGTTCTCCGTTATTTCGATTTCCAGATGCGATGCGGAAAGGCCAGTTTCCTGAAGAATAGCGAATACCCTATTCGCGAAATCCCCTGATTGCAGCTGCTGGGGCGAAACATTCACGGCCACGCGCCGGAAATGAATACCTTTATCGAGCCAGAGTTTGGCCTGCATGCATGCATTTCTCAGTACCCATTCGCCCAGGGGAATGATCAAACCCATGGTCTCGGCCAGGGGAATGAAGCTGTCAGGAGAAATCATACCCTCCGACGGATGTTTCCATCGAACCAGGGCCTCCAGTCCAATCAACTCCCCATTGGCCAGACTGACTTGAGGCTGAAAATTCAGCTGAAATTCTTCTCTTTCCAATCCGCGGCGAAGTTCAGATGCCAGACGCACTCTTCGCGTAGCGTCGTCGGTAAGCTCTTGCGAATAAAATCTGTACCGCAGGCCGTCCTTTTTGGCCCGATACATCGCGGTGTCGGCCTGCTGGATCATTTCATCGGCGCTGGCCGCGTGGTCCGGAAAAATAGTAAGCCCCAGGCTGACTGTGATATTTAGGTTTCGATCGCCTATTCGGTAAGGCTCGCCCAGAGTTCTCGCTACCTGATCGGCAACCAGGGCCACCTCTCCGCTGGATTCAATCCTGGGAACAAGATAGAGGAACTCGTCGCCGCCAAATCGAGCCACGGTCTGATCCTCATTCGAGACTTCCAGTAGCCGACGAGCCGCCTCCCGCAGAACCTGGTCGCCCACAGGATGCCCCAGACTGTCATTGACATCTTTAAAATTATCCAGATCAAGAAACAGGATGGCCAGTCGCTCGCCGTTGCGTCTTGCCGTAGACATAGCCTGGTTGAGTCGTTCATGAAACAGCAGTCGGTTCGCAAGGCCCGTTAATGGATCGGAATGGGCCAATTTCTCCAGCTCATGCTGGTAATCTTTGATTCTTGAAATATCGGTGAAGATGGCCACATACTGGCTTACATGACCGTGGCCATCCAGTACCTGACTAATCGTTGCCAGTTCTGGATACACGCTTCCGTCTTTGCGACGATTCCAGATCTCCCCGCTCCAGAATCCTTCTTCGGCAAGAGCCGACCACATCCCGGCAAAGAAGGATTCATCATGAAATCCGCTGGAAAGCATGGATGGATTCTTCCCGATCACCTCTTGCTCGGTGTAGCCCGTAATACGCGTGAAAGCCCGATTCACCGCCTGAATGCGAACGTTAGCATCGGTAATGACGATGCCCTCCTGGGTGTTTTCAAAGACCGTCACCGCCTGTCGCAGATCCCGCTCGGCGATTTTCTGCGCGGTGATGTCCTCCAGCACTCCGTTAAACACTGTTTTTCCATTGTCCAGGAGGTATCTGCTGGCCGTTACCAGTGCCCAGATATGATCGCCGCGCAATGTTCTAAGTTGAATTTCCCGCCTGATTATTCCCTTCTGCTGTAATTCTTCGGAGAAGGCCGCTCTTTCCTGCTTACCGTCGTAAAAGTCAGACGCTTCATGCTTTAATAGTTCGTCCACGGATTCCGCGCCCAGGATTCGCGCCATGGCCGGGTTCACTTCCAGGAACTTTCCTTCTCTTCCGGCTTCGTTGCGATAAACGCCTACCGGGAGTTGTTCAAATATATGTTTATATTCTTCCAGAGTCTGGCGATGTTTCAAAGGTTCCGTGTAATCATGAATAATCGAATGGAGCAGGTGCCTTCCGCGGATCAGTATGGGACCGGAGTAAACCTGTACAAATCGGACTTCGCCGCTGGCCAGTCGGTGTTGAAATTCAAAATAGCGGCGCTCTTCTTCTCTGGCGCGTCTCATTTCGGCGCGCACTTCTTCGGCGGGTAAGAGATTCAGATCCGCCACAGTTAATTTTCGAAATTCCGAAAGACTGTAGCCGTAGAACTGGCAGGCCGCCGCGTTCGCATCGACAATGACTCCGTCCTCCGGATCAATCAGAAGCTTGGGCGCAGTATTCCTGCGAAACATCTCGAGATAGAATTCGATAATGTCTGCGCAACAAGGTTCATCCCCTTTCAGAAATTCTGGTAAGTCCTGTTCCATAGAGCGAATCCGACATTGCTGCATCTGTATTTCTTTGCAGCATTACACCTGTCACATTAGTGAGGCACTTTTTTATAACGCTCGCTAGCCCCTTTGGTCAGTGCAAAACATTTTCTTGTCAAAGGTCTCAAAACTGGTAAAACTTACAGGTTTGCGGCCTGGACTCAGTCTCAGCAAAGCCCGGCGCGCATAAAGGCATTAGAATCAAACGCGAATTCGCCTTCGCAGGCTAATAACGATGGAATGCTGCGAAAAGAGCCCTTAACTTCTCTAAGTCTTTTCTACCGGGAATGCCTGTTTCCAATCCTGACGATATGTCAACGCCCAGAGCATTGCTTTTCGCACAACGATCGAGAGCGTTTTCATGATTTAGCCCCCCCGCCAGAAGAAAAGGCACGGTCAGATCTTTTACCCAGTCCAAATCCACGAGCTTTCCAGTGCCGCCCAGAGCATGATCCATCTTTCGGTCTACCACATACATGGGCGACCTTCGGTGATGTGGATCCGATAACTCCGTGGATGCATCCACGCGCAGCACCGGCCAGATAGGCAGATTCCAGCCCCAACGCATAAGCAACTGCGACGTATGCTCCAGATGCATGCTGCTTCCAATCACCTGCAACGCATCCACCACAGGTACGCCACCAGGACTCAATCGCCGCAACAGACGTATGAGCTCATACTGGCCCATACCGCCAATAACCGCCACATGACTGATGAGTGGATGGGAAATACGGATTTGCTGAATCAGCCGGCTGGTGCGCTCGGGTATGCCGCAACGGGGACTGGCAGGTACAAAGATCCAGCCCATGAAGTCCGGCTGAAAACCGGCCACCATATGCGCATCCATAGGATACAGATTTCCGCAGACCTTGATCAAGGGCATGATACAGGAACGGTGGCATCGGACGCATCGGGAATCACTTTCCTTCTTGCAATTGTGTCCGGCCGAAAAATCCTGCGAGTATGGCTTCTGGAGGCGACGAGGATTATTCACTGGAATCGTTAGAAGATGAAATCCTGGAAAAGATGGATTGGCTCAACGCGCCTTCCCGCACGCACCTGGCCGAAAGCCAGATTTTGCGCGCAGGTCCGTTCCGCCAACGGCCAATCTGGATTCATGCTCCTCTGCGCAGGCAAGATCCCGGTATTTATCTATTCCGACCTGCAGGACTGTGCAATTATCTGACCATGCGCCGCATGGTACCTGAATTTCGACTGCGCACCATCTGGCTTCTGCCGGAATTTGTGCATGGAGCGGGTCATTCCATAACGCATCTATGGATTCCAGAAAAAGAGATGCTGGTTTTTTATCTATGCCCGCTGCGAATTTACGGCTCCAATCAGGCCACTGAACTGGAAAAACCCGCCGGTAGCTATTCGGCGGGCAATATACCATTGTCACGACTGGAATCACAGCGCATGGATTCCTCGCCTGGAGGTCGCATGCGAAGCGCCAGGCCATTTCTGGAATCTGTATTTCAGACAACGAAAGAAAGACAATCGGCGGATATCGGCAAATTCCTGCTTCCAGACGCGGCGCTAACGGAAAGAGAAATCCAGGATATGGAGCGCATCAGCGATCAATGGAAGAGAGAATGGTATCAAAGGAGACATTAATGCCTGTTCTTACTGCCAAATACACGAATAACGCAGTCACTGCGCAAGTCTTTGGCATCGAGGCGCTAAAGGCTCTGGAAGACCAATTTCCATCGGGCACTCCGGAAGATTCGGAGCATCGAAACCTCAAGCCAGATGCAAGCGGACACGGGATTCAAGATGCTGCCATTGCGCGTAAACAAATCGAGCGTGATTTTCTTTCCTCCGAACTGGATATATCTGCAGAGCGGATCATTTTTCTGAAGCAAATTCATGGGGCCGATGTTATCCGTATTTCCGAGCTCGATCTTGTAGCCGGCGCTTTCCCGGTGGCGGTGGCCGATGGTATGTTTACCGCCGAGCAAAATGTTGCTCTGGTGGTGCGCACCGCCGATTGCCTGCCCCTGTTCTTCCATACCGGAGCCGATGCGGAAGATGTCATTGCAGGGGTCATTCATTGCGGTTGGCGAGGTATTGCCCGCGGCATTATTGGTCGTGCAGTAGATCTACTCACTTTCTATGTCGATCAGCGAAAGCGCGAAAAGAAAGAGATCGATCCCAGCATAACTGTCTTCCCGGGCCCATACATCTGTCCCTCTACCTATGAAGTGGGCCATGACGTGGCCGCCCAATTCCCAATAGTAGAAGAAAAGCATTCTGCCCGGGGCCGACCTTTACTGGATCTGTACAAGAATGCCGAATTGCAGCTTGGCCGGTCGGCTGCGGCATCCAAAGCCAATCTGGAACTGATAGATCCATTGAACGCTCTGGATGAATCCCAGTTTCGTAACTTCTATTCGCATAGAAGAGGCGATCGCTCCAGAAATCTAAACGTGATTCTGGTGAGGAGATAACTGTGACTTTTTCGGGCGACGAAATGAGACACCTTCGAAAATTCAAGAAGGCCATTCTGGATGTTCTGTTTCTGCATTGCGAAACATTCTATATCCATTGTATGCCCCATGAGTCTCTGGTGCTGGGAAAACGTGGTCTTCTAAAGAAAGAACAAACCGAGGGGCTAATTTTGGTGTTCGGCCCTTATAGCACGCGAAATCTAACATGGGACGATGACTCGCTACAATGCGAAATGCAGTTCTCACGCTGGGAATTTGTTCAGATCCCATTCGACTGTATTGTGCGAATGTTCGACAAATCCGGACAGGTAATTATGCAATGGGCCCTGCCCGAAGCGCAAGAGGTCAGTGGTCCGGACCTGAAGCTACACGTCAGCGACTCCGATCCAAAACAAGACATCCAGGAAAGTACCTCAGAGAACACTCCACGGTCAGCTCAAAAGAGCGCCAAAAGGGCAACTCGGAAGAAAAGCGCCTCCACCAAAGAAGACAACGTCATAGAAGTAGATTTTTCTCAGAAGAACAAGACCTAGTCCTTCGAAAATTCGAACGAAAGTAGAAAGAAACCCCGGCGCTAAGTAACCAGCCGGATGGGCCCCCGGCTAGCGGGCGCCAAATAAAACCTTCCAACCCATTTCAATAGAAGGACTTCGCATTAACGAAGTACCGATCAAGAATGCATCCGCATATTCGCTCATATGCTTGAGAGTCTCCGGCTTCTCAATTCCGGATTCCGCTACCATAAGCGCATCGGGAGTCAGGGTTCGCAGAATACTGGCCAGCCGCTCCGAAAGCGATAGATCCATTACCAGCGTATCCAGATCTCTGTGATTCACTCCAATGATTCGAGCGCCAGCGCCGCAGGCCCGACGCAATTCCTCTTCGGAATGCACCTCTACCAGAGGCTCCATCCCCAGATCCCTGCCGTACTGGAGCAGATCAGAAAGATCGGAATCGGAAAGAAGCCGCACGATGAGCAGGATAGAATCGGCTCCGTGAAATCTGCCTTCCAGAATCTGCTGCCTGGAAATAATGAAATCTTTTCTGAGTACGGGCAATCCGCACCGACCCGCTTCCTTGAGATGGGAAAGGTCGCCCTGGAAGAAATTTTGATCGGTTAGCACCGATATGCAGGTGGCTCCCTGGCTGGCGTAGACTTCGGCGATGGCCGCCGGCTTGTAATCCCGGCGAATGAGCCCCATGGACGGACTTGCCCGCTTACATTCGGCAATAATGGCTTTCTGCGTGGGAATGTAGGACTGGCCGGACCCGGCAAGCCTTCCCCCCGGATTCTTCAAGGCTTTGTAAAAGTTACGAGGCGGAGGAGCGTGGGAAATATCTAGATCTTCAGGGATGCGCGCTATCTCGGCTTTTTTGGCAGCCACGATTTGGTCCAGCAATGAGGTGCCGGTTGCGGACATATCAGGCTTTCAGGGCTTCTTCTTCAGATTCGTAGATGTCGAAGAGCGAAGTAAGTTCGATCACATCGAAAATCCGTTTAACGGAAGGCCGAATGTTAGTGAGCTTCAAGCTACCATCTCGAGCATTGAGCTTTCGCAGCGTGGCTATGCAAGCGCGGAATCCGGAAGAACTCATGTATTCCACTTTGTCCATATTCAGAACAATGTGCTTCTGGTTTTCCTGGTCGATAAGACGGCTCAGTTCTTCTTCCACCTCATTGGCGACGGAAACGTCCAGCCGACCTTCGAGATACACTATGAGCTTATCATTTACCTGCTTCGTCTGGAGCAAAACCCACCCCCTGCGGACAACAATTTGAGCCGAACAGACCTCGTGTCAATGAAATCTGCGGGCAAGACCAAATTTTACTGACACCCAATCCGGTGCGAGCATTTCTACAGAATGCCAGCGTCCACATTGCTCATAATCGATGCTCATGCCATGGCCTACCGGGCCTATTTTGCCCTCCAGAATCAGAACCTGACCAATGCATCGGGTCAGGTTACCACGGCCATCTTTGGTTTTTTTCGCATGATGTTTAAGGTACTGAAGGATGTGCATCCGGACATGACGGCCATCACCTGGGATGCCTCCGGCGGATCGTTTCGCAACCAGATGTATAAGGAATACAAAGCGCAACGAAAACCAATGCCGGACGACCTGCGCTTCCAGATTGATGAAATAAAGGAACTGTTGGAGAAGGCGGGCTTTTCGAATTTGCTGGTGCAGAACTACGAAGCCGATGACCTCATGGGCAGCCTGGCCCAGCGATTCGGCAAGAAAGAGAAAGTGATCCTTCTCACTGGCGACAAAGATTGCTACCAGCTACTGAACAAGAATGTGAAAATGCTTCGTGGTTCCAAAGGAGTTACAGAGTTCATTGAAATCAATCCTGCCTGGGTAAAAGAAGAATTGGGAGTCACCGTAGACCAGATTACCGATTACATGGCCCTGGTAGGAGATAGCTCGGACAATATTCCGGGCGCCCGCGGCATTGGACCCAAGTCAGCAGCCAAGCTGATCCAGGACTTTGGCTCCATCGAAAAGATCTACAAGAGCATAGACAAAGTAAAGCCGGACGGAGTGCGTAAGAAGCTCGAGGAATGCAAAGACGATGTGATACTATCAAAGGATCTGGCCACCATTCGCCTTAACGTTGATTTAATCGAAAACCTCGAAGCCGACTCAATTAAGACCCCGGACTATCTGAGCGATGAAGTGCTAAAACTATTTCTAAATCAGGGGTACAATGCGATCTACAAGGATTTACTCCGCGAAAAAGGCGAGAAAGTCGAATCAGTCAAGACAGGGTCCGCAAATAACAAAGCAGGAAAGAAATCCTCGCAGAAAGAGGCCAGCGCAGGCTCTACGGGCGGCGAACGGGATTATCATCTAATTGTAACCGAACCCGAACTAAAGAAACTGGTCAGCTCTTTAAAGAAGACCAAGCTTCTGGCCGTGGACACAGAGACCACCAGCGTATCGCCCATGTTCGCTTCGCTGGTAGGAGTTTCTCTTTGTGCACGAAAAGGTACAGCCTACTACATTGGCATCCAATCCGATTCGGGTGAGCTCTTTTCTGGAAAGGCGCTTACGCTGGAAACGGCACTTCCCTATCTGAAAGAGATACTTGAGGATCCACAGCGTAAATACGTAGGTCAAAACATCAAATATGATTATCTAGTTCTACGTCGGCATGGAATCAATATTCCGTCGGTGCATTTTGACACAATGATCGCCTCGTATCTGGCAAATCCGAACGTGCGCCGTCATAACCTGGATGACCTGGCGTTTGACCATCTGGGCATAGAAACCATAAAGTATTCGGAAATCGCCGGAACAGGAAAAAAGCAGGTTACCCTGGATCAGGTAGATCCTTCGGCCATTCGCGATTACGCCTGCGAGGATGCAGATGTTACCTTTCAGCTTTTTGAGATCCTGGAAAAGGACCTCAAGAAAACAAAGCTGCAAAAGATCCACGATGATATTGAATGCAAGCTCATACCAGTTCTTGCCAGGATGGAAGAATCCGGCGTCGCCATAGATGAGAAGTATTTTGCGAAATTAAGCGCAGATTACGAAAAGAAGTTGGAGGGATTCGAAAAATCGATCTACAAAGAGGCCGGATACGAATTCAACATTAACTCCACCAAAGAACTCCAGGCCCTACTTTTCGAAAAATTAAATCTTCCCAGAGGCAAAAAGACAAAGACTGGATACAGCACCGATCAGTCTGTACTGGAAGAGTTGCGCGGAATGCATCCAGTGATCGACTCGCTGTTGCTGCACCGAAAGTACTCCAAGCTAAAGTCCACCTATGTGGACACCTTGCCCAAATTGATTCATCCAGAAACCGGTCGAATCCATACTTCTTTTCAGCAGACGATTGCAGCCACCGGTCGGCTTTCCAGCACCGATCCAAATCTACAGAATATCCCCATTCGCGAAGAAACCGGCCGAGCCATTCGACGAGGTTTTATTCCGGCTAAGGGAAACATTCTGCTCGCGCTGGACTATTCGCAGATCGAGCTTAGAATTTTAGCGCATTATGCTAGAGATGAGGCGTTGCTAGAGGCGTTTAAAGAAGATCGAGACATTCATGCGCTTACAGCAGCCAGTCTTTTTGGAGTAAAAGAAAAGGAAGTAAGCCCCGACCAGCGCTCCCGAGCAAAGACCGTGAACTTCAGCATTGTTTATGGCGTAACGGACTTTGGATTGAGCCAGAACCTTGGAATCCAGAGAAAAGAAGCGCAAGAATTGATCGACCGATTCTTTGAAACCTATCCTGGTGTGCGCAAGTACATGGACGATACCATCCAGTTCGCCGAAAAGCATGGCTACGTAGAAACCCTGTCCGGCCGACGTCGCCAGATTCCAGAGATCAATGCATCCAACCGATTCAGAAAGGAAGGCGCAAAAAGAACGGCCATCAACACTCCCATTCAGGGGACCTCCGCCGATATCATCAAGATTGCGATGATCAATATCCAGGAGGTCATGGATAAGAAGAAAATGAAGTCCAGAATGATTCTGCAAGTGCACGATGAGCTACTGTTCGATACTGCCCCGGATGAGAAAGATGCCGTCATTAAAATGGCCAAGCATGAAATGGAAACTGCGGTTAAGCTGGATGTGCCTCTTCGAGTGGATGTGGGCTCGGGAAAAGACTGGGACGAAGCCCATTAGATCCTGCGAGATTCTTGAATCCCGGGGCAGCCTGAGTTACAGAGTCTGGACAACGCGCACCAACGCGCACCGAATCCGGCGAAATCCCGGCCCATAGGCGAATGGGCCATTAGCGCAGGATGATATTTCCAGCGTCGTACACATCGCTGGAACTTGCATTCAAGGTGAAGGTAGTGGCAGAACCGCTATTTGTATTCACGATGGAATTGGAACCTGTATAGTATCCGGCGGTAAATGAAGTGGGATTCTGAAAGCAACTAATATGCGCGTCGATTCGATTGCGTAACCCCGAATCGATAGGCTCTACAGCAATATGATATTGGTCCGTGGTATTGGGCAACCCGGCCATATAGAACGATCCCGTACGATCGATACCTGTGAAAGTGGATACAAACCGCTGACCAGATTGAGTTGTACTTTCCACCACTACCAGAGCAGAGATCGCGGGCTGGCCGTCCGATTGGAAGACCTGTCCCTTGACCACCGGATAATTGTTCGCAACGGTGGGGGTTACTGATGATAGAGTGGGAGATGCCTGAAAGTTACATGGATTAGAAACAAACAGCGCGGTGAGCCCTAACAGTAATTGGTCCGAATCGTCGCCATTTTGCTGGCATTGGAGGAGCAGGCCGGCTGCCAGTAAGACTGGTATGAGAAATGAGCGACTCAGCTTTCTTGAACGACTTTCAGGGGATGAAAGCACAATTCGATTTCTGTGATACTTGTATTTCCTCATAGAATCATTGCCCATAGACTGTAATCAGGCCCGCCTTTTCATCGTCGGTGAGAGTCTTTGTGAGGGAAAGCGGGTCCGGCACGAATGGATGCATCACCGGAACATAGTCGGACGAAGCGTCCACCAGAGCTCCGGTTCCATTATCGCCAGCGATGGAGTGCGCAAAACCAAATACATGGCCGATTTCGTGCATCAAGGTGTACCGGTAGAATTTCTGCGCATTGCCGCCAGCCGTATTAATGAGCCAGCCATTTAGTATTAGAATTCCCGAGCAAATTTCGTTAGGTCTGGAGCTATCGATGGCCAGCGGAAGGCCCACTCCCAGTACCGCCTCTTTATCTACTCCCAGGTTTGTTAGAATGCTAGCATCGCTGTCCCAGACCACTCGAATCACTCCAGGCGTTGGATTCGAAAGAAAGGAATTCACCGAGCTCGGAGTCATCTCAAAATAAGTGATATCCGTGCTTACTGTATTGATGTCGTTGATCAGATTCAGATTCAGCGAAGGGTCCTGATTCCATTCATTGTGCACTTGCTGGATGCTGTTCTTGTATAGCGTATTGGAGGCCCCACCGCCGTTGGATGGATCATCGGTGTCGTAAGTTACTGTGATTGGTCTGCTACTGGAATTGCACCCCTGGCCAAACACCCATTGCTGGCGTTGACCGTTCTTAGCGATAAAGAAAAACCAGGCCTTTCCAATAGAAGGCCAGGCGA
>JAGRNC010000339.1 GCA_020440935.1 Leptospiraceae bacterium
ATACAGGCAATCGCCAGCGGCGCCGCCCACCGAAGAGCTCCGCTCGCTGGATCGGATGCGAGAGGCTTCGCGCCAGTCGGCCTTACAGGTTTTGGCTGCGGCGCAGGCGAATTCCAGAGCAGAAGTTTTTGGCGAAATGCGGCGCTATCTAGAAGAGCATGCTCGTCTGCGCGAAGAAATACGTGAGATCCACAGGCGGTTTTTGTCCGAAGGCCCGCCTCCAAAGAGCCATTCCAGAACTACGGATGATAAAGAGGCAAAAGAAACTATCGAGGATTCCAATGCAGAGAATAGCTCGGAAGTATTTCGAAGGGCCCGTTCCGTGTACGGGGATTTCCTGCGATGGCCGCAGACCATCGCTTACGGAAACCCATTTGCTCGCCGAGAGGTACTGACAGACATTAAAGAACAGCTTCTGGCCCGACTACGGCCCGTTCGCAGCGCCACCACCGGCTATTCACTCATACCGGGAAGTCGTCATGGAATTCTTCCTTTGAACCCGGTCATGAAGCTCTGGAAAGAAAAAGCGGGCTACGAAAGACAACTGCCGGACGTGGCTAACAAAGAAATAAATCTTAGGCAGACCGTTTTATGCCTTCTGGATCTGGCCCGTCTGGTTCATCCGGAGATGGACTCCATGGAACTACGTCTGGGTCGAATTGTGCAGGAGAAGCTTGGCATTCGAAACCTCAAAAATATGCACTTCTTTCTAATGCCCGGCTCCTGCGGCGTAGTGCGGGAAATCGAGCGGCCCGACTTTCCCGATTTTCGAAACATGATCATTGGAGAAAGCCGAAAGCCGCAGGAACTGGGTATTACCGAGCCTTCGATTCTCACCGGCGCCTGGTATAAAAAGCGAAATCACAGCCTCTATTATCCGGTGGGCGGCGATAACGGACAGCTACTCCGATCCATATATCTGGCCCTTCGCTTGCCCGGACCGGCTGCCTTCTACTTTGCTCTGGGTCAGTTTGTGCACGATTGCCTGGATGATTCGCTCATCTACTACGTTGGATCCGAGATACCCTTTCGTCAGGTCATGGAAGATTATTATACTCAGGAGGATCGAGTGCGGAAGAATCGCGGCGAAAAAACCGGCCGTAGAAAGATCGACAACTCCCGCGATGCGGTTCGCTTCATGTTTGCGGTGGCATACTCACGATTTTTGATGGAGGCGCTCACCGGAAGCTCGCAGACGCACTTCCGACATCCGCCCACGGAACGCTGGATGCTCCGGTATTTAAACTTGCCCGTTCTTTCTCTGACCGACCGATCGCGATTTCGTGATATTCGCAGGAAGGCTCGTAGCATCATTGAAGACTGGGGCGATGCTATGCCCTCCGCATCGGCCGAGACCTAGAATTAGGTCCTGTTCAGCCAGTAGCTGGCCTTTTCCAGCTCTTCTCTGAAGTTTGGATGCGCAATGGAAATGAGCAACCTGGTCCGTTCGCGAACGCTCTTTCCGAATAGATTTACCACTCCGAATTCGGTGGCCACATAGTGAACATCGCCTCGACTGGTGACCACACCGGCGCCAGGCTCCAGTACCGGCACAATGCGCGAAACTTTGCCTCCACGCGCTGTACTCGGTAGCGCAATAAATGGCTTTCCGCCCACCGAGCGCGCCGCTCCACGTATAAAGTCTACCTGCCCTCCAATGCCGCTGTATATCGTATGGCCCATGGAGTCGCTATTTACCTGGCCGGTGAGATCGATGGAGATAGCCGAATTTATGGCTGCCATCTGATGATTCTGGGCAATGATGAATGGATCGTTTACATAGTGACTGGGGTGAAATTCAAAGAGCGGATTGTTATCGAATGCATCGTAAAGGTCGCGACTACCCATGGCAAAGCTGGTTATGATTTTTCCCCGGTGGATTCCTTTCTTTTGATTGTTTAATACACCCGCCGAAAGCAAGGGCAGGATACCGTCGCTAAACATTTCTGTGTGAATACCCAGATCCTTGTGGTTACCCAGAGCGTTCAACACCGCATTGGGTATTCCGCCAATTCCAAGCTGCAAGGTATCGCCGTCGTCGATGAGTGAGGCAATATTGTTTCCGATCTTGGTTTCTACTTCGCTTGCTTCCTTCATGGGAAGCTCAAACAACTCTTCCTCTGCTTCCACAAAATAATCAACTTCGGATACGTGGATAAAGCAATCGCCCAGAGCCCGCGGCATGCGCGGATTTACCTGAGCGATCACCATTTTGGCGGCTTCGGCGCAAGGTTTTGTAACACTGCATTCTACGCCATAGCTCATATAGCCAAATTGATCGGGAGGAGAAACGTGAATCATGGCAATATGGATGGGCCAGTTGCCGCTCCTTACCAGGCGCGCAATTTCCGAAAGAAAGATGGGGATATAGTCGGATTTCCCTTCATTTACAGCGTCGCGAATACATGGGCCCAGAAACCAGGCGTTGTCTCGGACACCAGGATGATCTTTGAATGGATCTTCGCCAAACGTCAGAAGATGATTGAGTTCTACATCCTTGAGATCGTCTGCCCGGGACGCCAGGGCGCGAATAAGGGCCATGGGCATGGAAGCATTTCCGGACAGAAAGATTCGCTGGCCGTTGCCGACGTGAGATGCAGCCTGATCGGGGCTAATTTTCCGAGATTCGTAGTGTGCCTTCCATTCCATGGAAAACCGATGGCTCGCGGACCTCTGGCGTCCATTAGAAATTGGTATGCCGGCAGAATACGAGACCGGTTCTCAGCCACCCATCCGGTGATCCGGTCCAGCGGACAAAATCGTGGTGCGGCTACGGGTTGCCGTCTTCGAGAATTACAAATTCAGTCCTTCGATTGATTTGATCGTGCGGTGGCCCCTTTTTGTTCACAATCGGATGGCTAAATCCCGCCCCTTCCACGGCCAGGCGCTCCTCTTTAATGCCATGATACACAAGATAGTTTCGAACGCTGAGGGCGCGACGAAGACTAAGACTTATGTTATATTCTTCGCTTCCATGGAGATCCGTATGGCCTACGATTTTCAATCGAACGGCCGGATTCTGTTTCATAAAGTCTATGAGAGATTCCAGATAAGATTCCGATTCGTCACGAATCACGGCCGAGTTGGCGTCAAATTTGATGTCATTCACTTGAAAGGACTGTCCTTTCTTTGCACGCTCCAGATACACAATTCTCTTTCCCGAAGCAACGGCGCGATAATCGATTACGCGATGATAGGGAGTGTAGCCGGGAACGGTTATGCTGAGCTCCAGGCCTTCGCTGTCAAATTCGGGCAGTTGCAGGGTACCCTCCGCATCGCTGCGCGAAAGAGTAGCATCGGGGCGCTTTTTTTGCTCATCCTTGTAGTACGGACGCATCTTGACCTGCACGGACATTGGCCGGCCGGTGTCGCGATCCTGCACTATGAGCGTATCCTTCTTTGGTGTGGTGCGCTCGATGGGGTCATTGTCGAAGGCAAGCTCCAATCCCCGCTCAATCCTGCGGCGATACTCTTCTTCGGACTCAAATTCGCCTGCTCGGTCCATGGCCGCATCGTAGTTTCGAAGCACCCCCTCCAGGTCGTCTTCGCGGCCCCGATTTCGCGCCAGGGCGACTTGCTCATCGCTGGACTCTGCTCTTTCCGGTTTTTCATTCGCGGGCTCGGTTGAAGGATCGGCCTCCGGCTCGGACGAATCGGCCAGCCGTGGAATCTCGGTAAAATAGAGATCATACTGTCCCTTTCTCCCCGAACGATCCGAAGCGAAATAGA
>JAGRNC010000340.1 GCA_020440935.1 Leptospiraceae bacterium
GGCACGGGGATTGTTATCGATGGTAGCCGCGCGAATCTTTACGCCATCGGGGCTTGCGTAAACGAATTCAGAATTACCGTCTGCGTATGCCTCGCGGTAATCCAGAAAGCCATCTGGAATGGCGAAGTCAAATTTGGGGCGGCCAGAAAGACTCCGCGATTGAGGTCTCAGATTTCGGATCCAGCCAATGGCCGAACCTTGATTCACGGCAGTCTTTGCTTCTGCCCGGAACGTAATCTGTATAGTGGAAAAGGCTGCCTTTTTCGCCAGATAGCTGGCGCGCGCCTCCATGGACTCCACTTCTTTGTTTAATCGTGCAATCTCATTTAGAATGCGAATCTTTTGTTTTGTTTCGGTAGTCTTCTTTAATATCTCGTAAAGCCTGGCCAGCAATTGCTTACGATTCTGCAGCCTTTGCGAAAGATCGGAAAACTCTCGGGTGATGTCGCGAGCATTAATGGTCCGACTGGTAACCTTACCGATCTGCGAAAGTTCGTCCATGGCATCGGCAAATTTCGCCACGGGAACTCTCAATGTAAAACTAGCCACCGTGTTTTGTTGATCCACCTGCTGCTTTTCAATGTAACCGCCGAATTTTTCGACGATTAGCTTTGTACGCTGCATGGCCGGTTCCAATTCATTGACGGTATTTTGCAGCGAGGATTCATAGATGACCATACGATTGGTCGGTTTTGGCTTTTCGGCAGTGGTGGTGCTGGGCGCTGGCTCGTCGCGATCCATAGCTCGCTTGGAGCGCTCCATAGATTCCTCCTCGGGTTCATACGCCTCGGTCTGACCCACGGTCGTGGCATCACGCCTGGATTCAGAGAGCGCTCCACAAGAGAGAAGCGAACTCATAAGTATTAGGATTAAGAAGTTTGCAATATATCGAATCTTCATAGGCAAGCGATACCGGAAGAGCTTAGTAACTGGACAATCCAGTGGACTCCGGACCTCATACAGGATTCTGACGGTTCTGCATCACTTCGCGTTCAAGGGAAAGCGAATTTTTAGGACTTATCAGGCAGCCGCCCGGAAATACCGGTGGCGCAGCCAAAGAAGAATCGATGGTATTTTACCTCGATACCTTCGGCTTCCAGAAAGGAGCCAAATTGCTGACAGTCGCCAAACTTCTCGGTGTAAATGCCCAGCATTCCGTATGCATGAGAATCGCCGCCAAAAAGCCTTCCCAGAACCGGGATAATGCGTTTCAAATAGAATAAGTAAAGAGATCGCAAGATCCAGGTGGCAGGATCAGATATTTCTACTAGAGAGCACCGTCCTCCTGGCTTCAGTAGATTTCGAATAGCCCGGGCAAACTGCAATCGTTGCTGACTATTGAGGGTCTTTAGACCAAAAGTGGATACTACCACATCGGCCGAATGAGGCTCGGCTGTCTGCAACGCATCCTCGCAACGGATAAGAATGGAAGCTGAGTACCGCTTCCGATTTCGTTCGGCTCGCTTACACATCTCCGGGGAAAGATCGATGGCAACAATTTCGCCTGCTCCTCGGCGCGCTATAGAAGGCCAAGCTTCTCCCATTCCGCTCATTAGATCAAATACTCGGGCCCCCTTTGGCCACTGCTCGATAGCTGCAATGCATTGATGCCGCCACCGTTCGGAAAAGCCAAAGGAAGTAATGTAATTCAAAACCCCGTAGGTTTTGGCCATTCTATCGAACAGCCCTGCCACATATTGCGGATCATATTCATTCATGGGAGGAACTTTTGCGGCGCATCCAGATCAGCGCCAGCACCGATGGAATGAGAGTTAGCGATAATAGACCGGCAATCCACCAGGGTCCTACAGTGATGGTCCATAGCGGAAGTAAAAGCGAAAGTATTCCTCCGCCAATAAAGGGAGCCGAGAATGGCGCCGCCATTCCGTACACGGTTGCCGAATGCGATGGGATCTTCCCCCTGAGTGCGCGAACCAGTAACAATCCCAGAGCCGTTACGCCCGTAGACATTCCGTAATTGATTAAGGAGAGATCGGGATGGTCTTCCAAAATCCTGGGGGCTATCATCCAGAAACAAAAGCCGGTCCAGACAGCACCTCCAGCCGAAAGAGCCAGAAGGATCGGCCAGCTGTCGAGCAACAATCCCAGGTTTAAAGTAGCGACCGCGGAAAGAATCAGGAATTCTAGAATCAGACTATTCAGTATTTGATAGCGCTCCGTTTCCACGAGTCCAGAGGCATCCATTAACTTGCGCACAGGAAAGGCAAGCGTCAGAGCCACAAAAAATAAAGGCATCTTCTCAATCCACGTACCCGCGGCAGGATAGATTGAATGCACGAATGTCCCTACTATGCTAAGCAGAAAATACGCAAGCACCACGGGAATAACCGTTCCCAGAATGGCCACCAGCCAGCCCGCGTTGTCGTCCATCGATCCACCAGTAGCTTTTTGAGCGCCTCTTCCTGGAGCCAGGGCATCCAGCGGGTCGCGCGACTCTGGCTTTCCTGGTCCCTGAAGCCGTTTCTCTTTGCGACGAATCCAGTTGACCATTGCCATTCCGCTTACTGCACCGTACAAAAGCCCAATGGTGGCGGAAAAGAGGCCCAGCTGAGCGGCATCGTGCAATGTGCTGGCAGGTAATTCATGCGCAGGCCACTTCATGGAATCGGCCACCGCGATTAGCGCGGCTGCACTTCCATGTCCGCCCATCCAGCCGATTTCAATAATATGACCGGCAAGCCACCATTTTTTATCAAACAAGGAAATGACAAACAGTCCGATGGCGATTTGGCCGATGGCCAGAACCCAGACGTAGGCGCCCTGGAAAAAAACAGAGCCTCCGCGACGAAAGCGAGCGTCGCCTGTGGGAGCGGCCAATATTAAGGACGAGAACAGAAAGGAGATCAAGAAGCCGGGCCATTGCGACCAGGCTTCGTAATTGGGCGGCGAAACCAGTGAGAAGCCCTGCCCGCCCAGAAGCAACAGTAGTACACCCCCCAGAAGGGCCGGCTGAATCAAAAACCTTCGCAGGATTTCTACCCGATGATAGAGAATCATGCCCAGTGCAAGCGCCAGGCAGGCGAAACCGATGGAGCTTACAGCAATCATTCGCTGCGACTCATCAGGAACTTCTCCAGGTAATCGGTGATATCGCGAATGTTACGATTAATCATTCGCTTGAATTCGGGAGGAATATTCTGGGATTTGATCACCCTGTAGTAATTCAATGCATTCTTCAGCATCTTCCGACGCGTAAATTCCTGAGCCTTAATTAGCATCGGCTTATATTTGTAGTAAGCATACTCCATGGTATGGTAGTCGCGGCTCAGCTTGAAGGAATCCGGAATCTTACCAAAGTCATAGGTCAAAGTTAAGAAGGGAGCATCATCTTCGTCCGGCGGCTTCAATTCCAGAACGCCGCGAATCTCCTGCACCTGCTGCGGTTCCTCCGGCGAAGAGTCCGGAAACTCTGCAGCTTCCACGCCTTCGCCCAGCTCCTCGTCTTCGCCCATGCCCGCCCTGGTTTCCATGACTTCTGGCTCGGGTTCTTCTTGTTCCTCCAGGGGAGAAGGAAAGCCCAGAGGCTCCAGGTCTGTAGCAGCCACATGGTCAATCTTCTGCGTTTCCGGCTCTTTTTGCTCTTCCTCTTCTTCCTCGGGTTCAGGTTCAGGTTCAGGTTCAGGTTCAGGTTCAGGTTCCGGCTCGGGCTCGGGCTCGGGCTCGGGTGCCGGCTCAGGTTCGGGCTCCGCCTCGGGTTCCGGTTCAC
>JAGRNC010000341.1 GCA_020440935.1 Leptospiraceae bacterium
AGTTTCTAAACAGCGCCGACGGTGCGCGCTATCTGAACTATCTGAAGGGTCGCGGTATTGGCGACGAAATCGCAGAGAGGTTTCAACTCGGCGCAAGTCCTGACCAATGGCAGTTCTTGATCGACCGATTCTCCGATGACATCCCCATACTCGAGCGACTATCGCTTGCGCGAAAGTCCGAAAAGACCGGTAAGCTATTCGACTTTTTCCGCGATCGAGTCCTCTTTCCCATTCGCGATGCCTCGGGGCAGGTAGTGGGCTTTGGCGGTAGAATCCTTCCTGGCTCGGAAAATCCGGCTAAGTACATGAACAGCCCGGAATCCAACGTATTCCAGAAGAGCAAAATACTTTACGGACTCTTTGAAAACATGGCAAGCATTCGCCGAAGTAGAAGCGCTATTCTCACCGAAGGGTATCTGGATGTCATTGGCCTAACTGAGACAGGCGTCGATACGGCTGTGGCTCCTCTGGGAACGGCCCTCACCACCAATCATGTGGATCAGCTCCGCCGGTATGCCGATCATGTGACGCTCCTTCTGGACGGCGATGGGGCGGGTAGGGAAGCGGCCCGCAAAGGGGCGCGCATGCTCATCGGGCAGGGATTTCAATCCAGCCGGATGTTTTTTCTCCCCACTGGAATGGATCCATTTGATCTATCGCGCAAATTCGAGGGGGCCGCCATCACAGATTTTCTGGCCCACTCCATTTCCACGGATAGTTACCTGGTGTTTTACACTCTATTTCCCGATTCTCTGGCCCATGTATTCCAGCGACATTCGGACCCGGCGAAGCCCGCCGAATTAACCGAAGGGATTCGCAGTCTTGTGGAGGATCTTCGATTTTCCGAACCACCAGGACTGGAGGAGAAAAAGGCCGCCCTGAGCCGCTTTCAGCAGTTCTATCGCGAACTGGATGATCCTGTGATTCGTGAGTTTTACGCGCAGGAGGCGGCGCGGATCCTATCCATTGATGTGAGCGGTCTGAATGCGCAGCTCAAAACCATGGAAGGGCCATCGTCTGGCGCGGCGCAGAATCGCTCAGCGGGGGGGATGCCCACGGTTACTCCCAATAGCTCCAGGGAGGCTGGCCCATCCCGCAATGCGGCAACTGGTCCCGCCGTACAAAGAGGGGCCTCAAACGATAAGTCTACGCAACGAATGATCCAATGTGAGCGATCGATACTGCTGCAGATGCTTTCCCATCCATCTTTGCTCTCGGCGCATCTTGATGAGTTGCAGCAACTGGATTTTGTGGACCCAGATTCCGAAACTTTATGGAGAGTCCTGGAGGATCGCTTCCTTTCCGGCGAGGCCTGGGATTCGGACGTGCTGGTGCATTCAAATTTGCCCACTCGAGTTGTGTCCGCCTTTAGCGGCCTGCTGAGCGCGCCCGGATCGGTGGGTCAGGGAGCGACGGAGGCAACCTTCAAGGACCTGATACTGCACCACAGGATTCTAAAGGCGAAAAAACAGATGTCAGAAATTCGGGGGCAAATGGTAGTGGCCGATAAGGTCGAACAGTCCTACCTTTGGGAGAGGTACTCTGCCCTTTTGAAAGAATCCAAGAACCTTGAGTTCCAGCTGCGGAGCCACGAGCGCCCTGGCAAACCCGAAAATCCATCCCCGCAAGGGAAATCCGGTCCCGAGGCCGAAAACTAACTTCTGGAGAACCCATTTATGGCAATTGAAGATCTTCCCGAGATTCAGAAGATTATTTCCATCGGTAAAGCAAACGGTGAAATCACCTACGATGAGATTAACGAATACCTTCCCGAAAAGATAGTAAATTCCGAGCGAATTGAAGATGTTTTTACTCTGCTCAATCAGCTGGGCATCGAAGTAGTCGAAGAATACTCCAGCCGCATGGAGGACGAAATGGCCGTGGCCGCCCCGGTAGTGCGGGAAGCCGCCGCTCCTGCTGCGGCCGCAAATAATGCCGCCCCGGCCACGCCAGCGCCCAAACCCGCTCGAAAGAAGAAAGAAAGCTCATCTTCTTCCAGCGATGATCCCATCCGTCTTTATCTTAAAGAAATTGGAAAGGTTTCTCTGATCTCGGGAGACAAAGAAGTCTTTCTGGCCCGTCGAATCGAGAACGGCGAAAAGATAATAGAAGAAACCATTCTGGGCTCCTCGCTTTTGCGCGCAAACTTCGCCAAACTGATGGCCAAGATTCGTTCGCGCAAAATCAAGATCTCCGATGTAATCTTTGCTAACAAAGCCTACTACCTTAGCCAGGATGAGCTGGAAAAGCTGGAAAAACTATTCTTCGAGCAGATGGAGATCATCAATCGCGAAGAGAAGAAATACCAGGAAGCCTCCAGCCGACTGAAGAAGTACACCGAAGGCTCCAAGAAATGGCGGGAATACAAACAGAAAGTTGATGAATCTCGTGCCATTATCGACGAGGCGGTGCGAAAGCTTGGAGTGTCTCAAAAAGAGATCCAGCGCATTTCGCAGAAGATCAAGAGCATGGTCTTTCGCATCAAAGAAATCCAGCGGCATTTTCTGGCCATCAAAGCGCGGTACGGAAAAGACATCAAAGAGATCAAAGGTTACAACCGGTTCATCGAAAAGAACGAAGAACTGGATATGATCGAAACCGAGATGGGTGTGCCCATCGATGAAGTCCGCGAAGTAATCAAAGATATCCGCAACAATGAAAGAAAGCTCCGAAGAATGGAGCAGGATGCCGGTTCTTCCATTCAGGAAATACTGCAATGGGGGGAATCCCTGACAAAAGGGGAGCGCGAAATCGCGCAGGCAAAGAAAGAGCTGATCAAGGCAAACCTTCGCCTGGTAGTATCCATTGCAAAACGCTATGCAAACCGCGGGATGCAGTTCTTCGATTTGATCCAGGAAGGTAACATCGGTCTTATCAAAGCCGTGGACAAATTCGAGTACAAGAAAGGCTATAAATTCTCTACCTACGCAACATGGTGGATTCGGCAGGCTATTACCCGGGCCATTTCCGATCAGGCGCGCACTATCCGTATTCCCGTGCATATGATCGAACAGATCAACAAGGTTGTGCGGGAAACTAGAATGTTTCTCCAGGAGACCGGCCGCGAACCCACCAACGACGAAATCGCCGAGCGATTGGGATGGCCGGTGCAGCGGGTAAAGGCTGTCAAAGGGGTGGCCAAAGAACCCATCAGCCTGGAAGTACCCGTGGGCTCCGAGGAAGACTCCGAACTGGGCGATTTTATTCCCGATACAGAAGTGGAAAGTCCCATGAATCAGACGGCCAACCGATTGCTGGCCGAGCAGATTCGAAGCGTTCTAAACACTCTTCCTGCCCGGGAGCAGAAAGTGCTTCGCATGCGATTTGGTCTGGACGATGGCTATTCTCATACCCTGGAAGAAGTGGGTTATGTATTCCAGGTTACCAGGGAACGGATCCGACAGATCGAAGCTAAAGCGCTGCGTCGTTTGCGGCACCCATCGCGAAGCAAGAAGCTAAAAGATTATATCGATTCTTGAGATTTAATAGAGGCCGGCCCGCTTTTGGGCCGGCCACCGAACGGTGAAACCCTGGTGCATCAGGTGTCGATTCTTACCAGAGAGGCAAACAGGTAACTTCGCACGTCTAAAAAGTGGAGCTGTTGCTGTCCGCTGTGGTCGGATCCTGGGCTGTCTTGTTATCCTGTTCTTTTATCATCTGCACGAGGTCCAATCGCCAGCCTTCGCCGGTCATGACCAGG
>JAGRNC010000342.1 GCA_020440935.1 Leptospiraceae bacterium
GATGCGGCCCCACAGGAAGTAATCTACTTTTCCCTGGATGTATCGGACGGGGCCTATGCCAGTAACAAGCGGCTCCATGCATTTATTAAACGACAGAACGGTCTGGTCACTTACCTGAAGGCGGCCTCCTATTTAATGCACTACGATTCATTCTCAAAGATTCGTAGTCTAATTCTGGAACAAAGCGAATACATTCTGCAAACGGATTCTGGAATACCCTACCGATTCTTTAATGCAAAGGGCTGGGACGTAACCCTCTATGGAACCTATACAGCGCCGATTCAGCTGTTTCGCGCCCGCTATCAGGCCGACCTGCGCGCCGCCTATCGAAAGCATGCCGAAAATCTGCCCTTTGGAATAGGCTATCATTATCAGAAGGGAACATCCAATCTATTGCTTGCAAAGCGCAAGACACCGTGATAGTACTATGATCGATGAAGGTAATTGTATCCAGCGATGAGTATTGTAGCCTCATTCCAGGCATACTGCAAGAAATCGAAAAGGCCGGCCATGCCGGCCATTATGCGGGCCCCGGTCCAGGCGAGGAACAAGATTGGCCCGATGTAACGGCCCGAGCAGTAAAACGAGTTATCGCAAAAGAATTTGATGAGGCCGTGGTGCTGTGCTGGACCGGCACCGGAGCGGCCCTGGCAGCCAACAAAGTGCGAGGCATTCGCGCAGCGCTGTGCAATGATGCAGAAACAGCCCGAGGGGCACGCATCTGGAATCATGCGAACGTTCTGGCTTTGAGTATACGAAAGACCTCCGATCCAATGGTACGCGAGATTTTGTCGGCCTGGTACGGGACGCCATTTAGCGAAGACGATTGGAACCTAAAACAAATTGATCATATTCGATCCCTGGAAGCGCAGTTCGATATCCCATAATAGGGCTCCCTGAAAATCCAGACCTGTCCGTACTGGGAGCTTCTGGCGCCGGCTTCGAATCTATGCCTATGCGATCTATCTGAGCTCTTCTTTTAATTGTTCCAGGGTACTTTGGATGAGAAGGGCGCTCTTATGCCCCGGCCGCAGTTGCATGGCTGCCCGAATGCATCCTTCGGCCTTTTCCAGATGTCCCAGCATACGATAGATGTCCGCCAGATTTACAAGATTGTTCGCATGGTTTGGGTCCCTCAGTAGAGCTCGCTCACCGTGGATCCTGGATTGTTCAATTCTCCCCGCTCGCTTGCATGCATAGGACGCCAGGTATAGATAGCGGGCGCTTTCGCTGTCGTGCTCCAGCAATTCATCGGCGGCCTCGGCGGCCTGTTCAAAGTCATGTTTTCGAAAATACTCCTCAAATCGTTTGCGCAAATAGATTGAGGGGACAGGTCTTTCTTCCGATCGAATTGCATGAATTCGGTCTTCGATGAAACCCACTCGACTGGATTCGCTCATGGCGGACAGTTCGGATGCCACACTTTGTTCGAGGATTGGATCGCGATTGGGATTGGAGCCCAGAAATTCAATCCGCAGCAATGAGAGGTCATCAGAAATCTGACCCTTCTCGCTTAATAGTTCGGGCACCTGCCGGATATCGCCCCGGGCATTTTCGACGACATCCAGAATCAGTGATTCGTTCATGTTGTAAATTCGATTACCCTGATCGTCTTCGCCCAGGATAATGTCGTCTCTGCCATCGCTACCAGAAATAAATACGTCGCCATGTTCCAGAGCCAGGGTATAGATGCGAAGGTTCTCCTCGGCCTGCAGAATGCCCAGTTTGTGCATGATGCGTTCTTCGGGTAGAACCGGGAAGTGCGCTTTACCGTTTCTATAGAGTACCGGCCAGGGATGCTCTGCATTCAGGAAGTAAAGAAGGCCTGTTTCTTCCTCCACGAGCCCCAGTACCACAGAGGCCATCATGTAGCCATCAAAGGTACAGAATATCTTCTGAAGCTCCAAATATGCATCGCGAAGCCACATCTCGGGGGGCAGGGATTGAATTTCGCCGCTTAACTCCGTGCGCTGAATAATGGATTCGAATACGCTTCCCAGAATGAGTGCGCCTGCGGCGCCCTGCAAAGATTTGCCCATTGCGTCCCCGTTCAGGAATACCACATAGCTTTTTCCGCGAAGAAGAATGTTATGGCTACTACAGAAATCGCCGCCAATCTCTCCTTCCCAGCGGCGAAATGCGAATCGCTTCTTCTGAAGCAATAGAGCGTCCGTTTTGATTGTGCTACTCTGTACCTGATTGGAAGTGAGCGGATGGATTAACAGACTGGTCAGGAAAAAGTCCCCATCCTGACGAGTTTTAAGTTCCTGAATTCTTTTTACCGTGGCCTCCAGTTCGTTGGTGCGTTCCTGGACCCGATCCTCCAGAGTGATGGCATAGCCTTCGAGTTGTTTGCGCGCTCTGCGAATGGAACCGACCATCCGATTGAAGGACCCTGTGAGAAATCCGATTTCATCCTGTACCTGGACGGGAAGACGGATGGCCAGGTCGCCGCGGTTGATGCGCTGCACGCCCTGTAATAGAGCCATCAATGGATTGGTCAGGGTCTGGCCAAAGAAGAATCGAAAGCCCACGATCACAATAAGCAAACATCCCAGCAACATCAGCAACTCTCTGGATGCTACATCCATCTGTCCCCGCCGGTAATCCAGATAGGAATAGGCCGCCTCATAGTATGCGCCATCGTTACCGGGTAGAGCAAAGCAAATCACATGTCCGTAGTCGGGCAGACTTCGATAGAAACGCTGTCCTTCCGGATGCACGGGCAGGTAGTAGCGCATTAATGTTTCCTTGATTTTGGGATCGTCCGTCGTCCCCGCAGTGGAATCCTCTAAGGCCGTTTGCTCTGATTCGCTCCATGCTTGCAGGGCGGCGGCATCGAATGACTGAAGAGGGCCAGGATCTTCAGCTCCCTTGCGAATCTGATTTCTGAGCGATTCCAGTTGTCGTCTGGGCGTTTTCTGGATTTCGATGCGTCTGATTCGAAGCTCCTTTTGTAGATCGTTCATTCCCTCCGGAAGATTGGATCTTCGTTGCGAATACGGGATCTTCGCCATGGATTGAAGAAATCTGGAGTAACCTTGTAGATAGGGGCTATCGAATGCAACCGAAGGATCCGGGAATTTCAGGATCTCGTGGTAGGTCTCCATAACCCGGAACTGATTGCTCAAATCGTCGGGTACTCGATTCGTATTCTTGCTGCTATAGACGATGCGTGTGGTTCCCGATGCCGGATCAACCCGGAGCAGGTACTGCAGATCGCTTTCGCGCTGCCCGGATACCATGGTTAATCGCATATCTTTATTATGCAATCGGTCGTAGGCATTTTCTGCCTGAATGTAGGACGCATAGCTAAGCCATTGGAAGATCACCAGAATCGTAACCAGACTGATCCCCACAATCTTCGCCATAAAAGTGGTGCGATCCAGAGTCTTGTTAATATAGATAACAATAAGCGCGAAAAATCCTAGAATCGTCATCAGGTTATATAAAATCTGAAAGCTACCGCGACTCATCTTGCCCGCATGACTTAACTTGTTTGCAATAGCCGGAATTAGAGTTCCGGCCAGGTAGGCCAGCATCATCCAGAAAATCGTCCATCGCAGCCGGCGATCGTTTCTAGTCATCTTCCAGATAGCGATGATCGGCACCAATAGAACAGTGACGGCAATCTGATTGGCAATGTACGAGCTCACTTCCCATTCGGCGAAATCCCAGTA